>RFVE01000534.1 GCA_009922585.1 Planctomycetia bacterium | reverse complement strand
GCCGTCAGCACGATCAGGCTCGACCGCTGCACCACTGCAAGGCTCGGTGTCAGGCTTGGAAATCGGTCGCGTTGCATAGGGATACCACTTCCTTACGACACTCTATCTTAGGCCTCTTTTTGGCTGTTCCTGCCGCCGGAACGTTACCGCTGTCACCACTTGCGTTGCCAAATCGTGCAGCCGGCGGACATCACCGCTGTTTTTCCCTTCAAATACAGCCCCAGGAGTACGGTGGTGGAATTGTCAGCATGGTACAACCGGATTCACTGAAACACCGTTTTTTTGTTGGTTCTGGCATGGCCGCAAGCACCGTCACTCCCGTCGCGGCCGTCCCTAAGCGAGTGGCCCTGGTGATTGAGACATCAAAAGCCTTTGGCCGCGGGGTGCTGCGGGGCATCAGCCGTTGGCAGCGGGAGCATGAACCCTGGCGGGTCTTTGCCGATGAACGGGGCTTCAACGAGCCGGTCCCCGACGACATGGTCACCGCCGACTTGGATGGCATCATCACCCGGCTGCAGCAACGCCAGATGCCGGCGGCCTGGCGGCGCGATGACCTGCCGGTGGTCTCGCTCCGGTGGGAGGAGGCTGACGTCCCCTCCCCCGGCGTCCACTCCGATGAGACCGCCATCGCCCAACTGGCCGCTGACCATCTGCTGGAACAGGGCTTTCTGCAGCTGGCCTTCTGTGGTGTTGACACCCGCTGGTCACGGCTGCGGGAGCAGGCCTTTGCTGCCCATGCCGAGGCCCGCGGGGTGACGGCCGCAGTCTTTGACCGGCCGCAGGCCCGCCGCACCGGCATGCGGCCTGATGATGTACCGGCGATCGCCCGCTGGATTGAGTCACTGCCGAAGCCGGTCGGCATCATGGCGGCCTATGACGTCCGGGCGCTCGAGGTGCTGGATGCGGTGCGATCGCTTGGCCTCGCCTGCCCCGACGACGTGGCGGTGATTGGGGTGGACAACGATGAGGTGCTCTGTGAGCTGGCTGCACCGGCGCTTTCCAGCGTCAATCAGAACCTGGAGTGCATCGGCTATGAGGCAGCCCGGCTGCTGGCGGCGAAGATGGCCGGTCGGGCCGTTCCCGAAACCAGCCTGTTTGTGCCGCCTCTGGGGGTGGCGGTTCGCCGCAGCACCGACGTGCTGGCGGTCGCTGACCCCGAGGTCCGCCGCGGGCTGCGGCTGATCCGGGCCAAGGCCTGTGCGGGCCTCACTCCGGACGAGGTGGCCACTG
>RFVE01000533.1 GCA_009922585.1 Planctomycetia bacterium | reverse complement strand
CCGCGTTCGGGCAGCTGCTTCATGCACCGCCAGAGATAGGTGTGGTCGAGATCTTCAGCCGACGGGTGCTTGAAGCTGGTCACCTCGACCCCCTGCGGATTGACACCGCTCATCACATGCTTGATGGCCCCGTCCTTGCCGGCAGCATCCATCGCCTGAAAGATGACCAGCATGCTCCAGCTGTCGGCGGCGAAGAGTAGTTCCTGCGTCTCAGCCAGGTCGGCCTTGCTCTGCTTCAGAATCTCCTTCGCCCGCCGCTTCCGCTTTTTTTCCGGAATGTCTTCATCACCGGCCCAGCGGGGGTCGTGGTCGGTAAGGTGCAGCGGTTTTCCCGCGGGCACACGAAACAGCCGGTCGGCAAGGGCATAGTCGAGTGGCATGCTGCCGCTCCTGCGGTCAGGGGGATTTTTGAACAGGCCGAGATTTGATGGTAGCCGACGGAGCCCGCGATTTGTGCGGCAAGAGCCCAGGCGGTGTCGTTTTGATGGGCAATTCGGCTACATTCGGCAGCACCTCCATCTACGGTGACTGCCCTGCACGAGAGTCCGCCATGCCTGAACTGCCGAAGCACTACGACCACGCCGCTGCCCAGATCCGCTGCCGGGAACGCTGGGATACCGGCCGTTTCTGGCATGCCGAGCCGGATTGGGATCAGCCAGTCTTTTCGCTCGTCATCCCGCCGCCGAACGTCACCGGCGCCCTGCACCTCGGCCATGCCCTCAACAACACCCTGCAGGACATCCTCGTTCGCACCCGGCGGATGCAGGGCTTCAACACGCTCTGGATGCCCGGGACCGACCATGCCGGCATTGCCACCCAGGCGGTGGTTGAGCGGCGGCTGCTGGAAGAGGAAAAGCTGTCACGGCACGACCTGGGCCGGGAAAAGCTCGTGGAGCGAATCTGGGCCTGGAAGGAACAGTACGAGGCCCGCATCCTCGGGCAGCTCCGCGACCTCGGGGCCAGCTGTGACTGGGACCGCACCCGCTTTACCCTCGATGACCAGTGTGGCCGGGCGGTCCGCGAAACCTTCTTCCGCCTGTTCAAACAGGGGCTGGTCCGCCGCGGCAAACGGCTGGTCAACTGGGACACCTTCCTGCAGACCGCCGTCAGCGACGACGAGGTCTTTCACGAGGAAGTGAAGGGCCACTTCTGGCACATCAGCTATCAGGTGATCGACCCGCAGCCCGGTGAGCCCGAGCAGGTGACGGTTGCCACCACCCGGCCCGAGAC
>RFVE01000532.1 GCA_009922585.1 Planctomycetia bacterium | reverse complement strand
CCTTCTCATGCGGAGACCGCCACGGCCGGCAGCGTGAGCCAGCAGATCACGGCTAGCTGCAAAAGCAGCGGATGAGCAGGCGGTCTGGTATCGTGCGGAGTAGGGCGGGGCATGGTATTGGCCTCGCTGAGGGTGACACGCTTCCCAGTAGCGTCTGGGACAGGCTGTCCATTCAACGGGACTTGACCGGACTGTGGAGCTTCAGCATGCGGACGTTCGCTCTTCTTGCCGGTTTGCTTGTCGCTGTCGGTGGCGGTCTTGAAGCTGCCGCTGCGGCTCCGAACATCGTCTGGATCATCGCCGACGACATGTCGCCCGACACGGCGGCCTACGGGGTGGCAGACGTTGCGACCCCGAATCTTGACCGACTCGCCCGCGAGGGTCGCCGCTTTGAACGCTGCTTTGCCACGGCTCCGGTCTGCAGCAGTTCGCGGTCAGCCTTCATCCTCGGCTGCTATCAGACCACCACCGGCCTCCACCCGCACGACGTCGAGAATCCGCAGCCGCTGCCGGCCCCGTATGTGCCCCTGCCGACGCTCCTGCGGCAGGCGGGCTGGTTTGTCACCAACGCGGCTGCCCCGGGAAGCAAGCGGCGCGGCCGAGCGATTCGCCGCGGCAAGACCCACTACAACTTCGCCCACGATCCCCAGACGATGTTCGACGGCGACGACTGGCGGAACCGGCAGCCCGGGCAGCCGTTTTTTGCCCAGTATCAAATTCATGAGCCCCACCGGCCGTTTCCGATACCCGAGGAGTTCCCGCCGGCTGCCCTTGAGGCCGTGGAGGTGCCGGCCAACTATCCCGATCATCCCCTCACCCGGCGCGACTGGTTTGCCTACCACCGGAGTGTCGAGACCGTCGACCGGCGGGTCGGGGAGATCCTCAACCTGCTGGAGGCCGAGGGCGTCCTCGAAAACACGGTGGTGATCTTCTTCGCCGACCACGGCCGGCCGATGCCCTGGGGCAAGCAGTGGCTGTCAGTCGAGGGGCTCCGGGTACCGCTGCTGATCCGCGGACCGGGAGTGGCCGCCGGCGGGGTCGAGCCGGGCGTGGTCAGCCTGGTGGATCTCGCGGCGACAAGCCTGCGGCTGGCGGGCGTCGAGATTCCTGCCTGGATGGAGGGACGGCCGATCCTCGACCGGCCGATCAAGGCGGACCGAGGGGTGTTCGCCGCGCGGGATCGCTGTGGCGATGCGCTCGATCGCAGCCGGGCGGTGATCACGGCCGAGG
>RFVE01000531.1 GCA_009922585.1 Planctomycetia bacterium | reverse complement strand
GCTCAAGAATCCGGGTGGGCCGGCCACCAGTATCGAGTGGTGCGAACGGCTGCTTGACCAGGAGCAGGTGGCCACCGTCGCCGGTGCTGCCTTTGGCGCGGAGGGGCATGTGCGGATGTCGTTTGCTGCGTCTGAGGAAAAGCTCAATGCTGGCCTCGACCGCATCGGCCGATTCCTCACAAGTCTGACTGCCTGAGTCACCAGTGGGAAGCAGTGGCAAACGAGACTGTGTCGATCAGCCAGCTGCAATTGTTCTTGCTGGTGGTTCGGCACGGCGGCTCGGGCCGGTGCGGCCGACGGGTGGCAAGGCCGCCTGTCAGGTCGCTGGCGAGACGCTGCTTGGCCGGGTGGCTGCTGCCGTTGCGCCGGTCATCGACGAAATCGTGGTGGTCGGTGGTGGTCCGCTGCCAGCTGATCTCGGGAAAGGCTTCCCGAGTCTCCGGCAGCTGGCTGACAGCCAGCCTGGGGCGGGTCCACTGGCTGCGATCCGGGATGGCCTAGCCAATATCTGTCAGTCTCGATTGACGGCGGGACAGCCGCTCCCGTCTGCGGTGCTGTTGGCTGCCTGCGACCTGCCGCTGCTGCGGCCGTCGCTGGTGCGGGCGTTGCTCGATCGGCTGCTGTCAGCTGCGGATGATCCTGCCTGGGTCATTCCACAAATTGGCTGCCAGCCGCAGTATCTTTTTTCAGTTTGCCGGCCCCAGCTGCTCGATCCCTTGCAGGTTTTTCTGGCCACCGGCCGCCGTGACCTGCGGGGCTTTGCGGCCGCGTTGGTGGAGCACGACGCTGATTGGGTCGTCACGATTCCGCCCACTATCTGGCTGCAGATCGATCCCGCAGGGGCAGCCGGTCGTGACATCGACACGCCCGCCGATCTGGCTGCCTTGACCGGTTCGGCTTCGCGGGACCACTGAGCCGGCTTTATACTTCACGGCGGTCATGGACGATCTCTGGGACGATGATGAGCCGGTGCTATCGCCGCCGCCAAGGCGGTCACGGCGGTGGCGTCGGCTGTTGGTAGTCGGCTTGGCAATGGTGGCACTCTGGCAGCTGCCTCAGGTCGCGCTCGTGCCTGCGATTCGTGACTGGCCGCTCCAGCAGGCCTTTAACGGTATCGCCGGACGGCTCAGCAGTGGCGGGGCCGAGTGGCACTGGTTTGGCCCCATCGTCTACCGAGATGTGCTTCTCGAGGCCTCGGACGGTCAGCCACTGCTGGCAGTCGATCAGCTG
>RFVE01000054.1 GCA_009922585.1 Planctomycetia bacterium | reverse complement strand
GTCGCCGGCGCCGGCGACGAGGTGGCCGTGGCCGCGGCCGTCGCGGGGATCGCCGCGAGGCCGGCGAGACAACGTCGCGGTCGCAGGATGATGAGGGCCTGCCTGGATATGGCCGCAACCTCGATGAGGAGCGGCACGAGCGTCGCACTGAGCGGCCCAGCACCAGCAGTCTCAAAGCAGACATCCGCCCTCACGCCCCCTGGGAAGATGAGTTTGGACGAGGCCTCGATCAAGAAGCGGAAGATCTGCTTGCTGATGAACCGGCAGCAACTGGTCCAGCTGATCGGGGTAACCAATTGACCGATGAGAGCGAAGAAGGCGATGGAGAGGAACGGCCTCGCCGCCGCCGCCGCCGCCGCCGTGGGCGGCGGAGTCGCGATGAGAATGAAGCAGGCAGCCGAGCCGAGGCCGCTGTTGATCGGCGTGCCGACGATGATGATTCTGCTGACATCGCACCTGAGGGCACTGCCGCTGTTGCCGATGAGATGACCACATCGGATGAAGCTGGTGATGAGCCAGTCCGTCGCCGTCGTCGCCGTCGCCGCCGCCGTTCCGGGGAGGCCACGGCCGAGACTGATGAGGCAACGGTGGAAAAGCCGCGTCGCCCGGTCGAAGAGTCAGCAGGCCCACGTCGACGGTCGTCGAAAGGCACCCGACGTCGTGAGGCGAGCCGTAGCGGAGAATCCGACGGCCGCCGTCGGCGCCGTGAAAGCACCTTTTCGCGGGTTGGCGAAGGCCGTGATGAGGACGACGAAGGCCTCGAGTTCTTGGGCATGGAAGAAGGTCGGTCTGATTCGGCTGAGGGCCGGCCTGCGGGTGATGAGGAACTGCTTGCCGAAAGCGGTCTCGACAGTGTCCGGGATGTCCCCAGCTGGGTCGAGGCAATCGGGATTGTGATCGCCGGGAACATGGATAGCCGCAAGCAGCCCCCGAAGGGCTGATGGTCGAGAGGCCGAGCAACCGGCACCCTAGCGTCATTCAGCGCGTCGCCTGCCCATTCTCTGGGCAGTTGAGACGGATCCATGCAGCGAATCACGTGCTTAAACGGCTGAAACTGCTGGCAAAATGCAGCTGCAGTCGTTTGGCGCGGGAGTTGCACCCCAATCCTGCAGGCGGATTTACGGAGAAGGTGTTTGTCTGCGAGCGTGTGCTTGAAGAGGTGCAGCCATGGCCCCAAACAATCCCCTCATCGACAGCTGTGACGGTCACCCAGCCGGTACCGGCTTCGACAACCTGATCATTCTTTCCCGGGCCGATCCGATCATTTGTGGTCATTCGACCGAAACTCGGAATCTTGCCGAAGCCGCTATTGCCAAGGGCGTGTCACAGGTGCGGGTGGTCAGCTATCCCCTCGATGTACTCGAGGCCTCTGAGTTGCCACTGAAGCCGTTGGATTCAGTGGCTGACTATGCCCCCGGCATCAAGGTCGACCGGCCCGACCCTGTCGGTGATTACAAGGTGCTCGACGGCAGGCTTGGCTATGGCATCTCGGGCCATCTGATCGATCTGCTCATCAGCCTGCCGGGGCGGACCGCCGTCATGAATCTTTATCTCGTGCCCCACGGGCAAATGGTGATGCAGGCTGTCGAGACGGTTCGGCGGATGGGTGGCGTCGAGGTGCCGCTGACGATTGCCGAAGCGGTCGGTTCTGACATCACCAATGTTGTCGGGAACGCCGTTGCTACTGGACGATTCGGTGCTGCCGCACTCGTGCTGCAGAACTTTCTCGATCATGATCTGCCGGTGGCGGTCAGCGACTTCACCCGCGAACTGATCGTGGCGGCGGGCCGTCAGGTCGACGAGCAGCTCAACACCCGATTCGCCGATCAGCTCACTGCACGGGTGCAAATTAGTTATCCCGCCATCGATACAACAGCCTATCTTCAGCCTTCACTCACTGACGCCCAGCAGTCTGACTTACTGGCCCGCCGGGGGCTCGTTCGAGACGGCTATCTGCTGTTCCTTAGCCGCCTGGCGAAGGCCAAGGGGGTTGCTGACCTGATTCAGGCCTATCGTTCTAGTGACTTCCATGGCCGTCTGCCACTGGCGGTCTGTGGAACCGGCCCCGATGAGCAGAGCCTGAGGCAGTTGGCCGGCGATGACAAGTCAATCAGGTTCTTCAACGACGTGGGTGACCTCGACAAGGTTGCTCTGATGGCCGGCTGCCATGCCTACTGCCTGCCGAGCAAACCGCGGCCGGAGTTCACTGAGACCTTCGGCATTGCCGTTGCCGAGGCGATGCTCTCCGGCGGGATCGGGCCGGTCATCACCACCCGCACTGGCGGCATACCAGAGGCAACGGGCGACCACTGCCTTTACCATGCCGCCGGCGACATCGCTGGCCTCACGGCGCGGCTCAACGAAGTGGCGTCGATGTCGGATGCCGCCCGCGCCGGCCTCAGCCGGCGGGCCCGCGACTATTGCCTGCGGTTTGACCGGACGACGATTTTGGCGAATCTGCTGGCACCCTCAGGCCTGCGGACGGCGGCATAACGCCCTTTTATCAATGACCAATAGCGAGCACGACCAGTCTGCATGACATCAGGCCATCGCGAGGCGGAGCGATCTTCGGCGCCGCGGGAAACCCTGTTCTCGCTGGTCGATCCATTCATTGGGACGGAACCAACCGACCTTCCGCCCCTGACCGGTCCGGCGGCTGCTTGGTTCTGGCCCAAGCCGCAGATTGGCAACACCCACCCCGGAGCCTGCCTGCCGCTGGGAATGGTCTCGGTGATGCCCTTCACCGGTGGCTATCCCACTGGCTATGGCCGCCACGGCAAGTCGCTGCAGGGGCGACCGATCGCCATGTTCGACGAGCTGGAGGTTTCCGGGTTCACGCACTTCCAGCAGTCAGGCGTGGGGGCGATCCGCAAGTACTACAACTATTGCCGGGTGACCCCTTTGCTGGCGGAAGCTGGAGGTTTGCCTGCGCTCGGGACCTATTGGCAGGTTGACGACGAGCAGGCATCCCCCGGCTTTTACAGGTGCCGACTGCCAACGCTGGGCGTGCTGGCTGAACTAACGGTGACGCCCCGTGGGGCGGTGCACCGCTACACCTTCCCCGCGTCAGCTGCGGCACTGCTCGCAATCGACTTCTCGCATGGCGGCATCGCCATCGAGGATGGCCGTACCCTGCCGCTACGGTCGGAGTTGCGGCTGCTTGACGGCCATTCAGCTGAGGCCTGCGTAACGATGGAGGGACTGCCGATTCGGATGGCGGTGGCGGTCAGCGGGCTTGGTGCCGCTGGCGGTTCTGCCTCGCTGTGGGAGGCGGGGGAATTACTCGATGGCCGAGAGCGGGCCTACGACTCGATCCGGGACTCGACCTATCGGCCCTTTGGCGTGGTCTTTACCGGCCCGACCGTGGCGGGCCAGCAGGTGGAACTGGAAGTCGCCTTCTCCCTCCGCAGCCGCGAGCGGGCCCGGCGGCATCTGGCGAGTGCCCCGAAGCCCTTTCCCGCTGCCCGGCGGGCGGCGGGTGAGGCCTGGCAGAACCTGCTTGGCCGGATTGAAGTCGACGGAGGCACGGCGTCCCAGCGGCGAACCTTTGCCACGGCCCTCTACCACAGCCTGATCAAGCCGTCGGAGGCGCGGGATGAGTCACCGTTCTGGCCCTGGGACGGACCCTTCTATTTCGACTTTGCCACCCTCTGGGACATGTACAAGACGCAGTTGCCACTCCTGCTGACGCTCTGTCCTGATGCCGGTGCTGACATCGTCAACTCGCTGCTGACGGTCTTTGAAATGGAGGGCAACTTCCCAATCGGCTACCGGTTGGCCCGGGGCTATGACCGGTTCGCCCATCAGGCCAGCGGGCTGGTGCATGTGGATCACCCACACGCTCGATCTGGCGTACGCCGGCTTCTGTACCGCAACTGTTGCCCGCGGCATCGGTGACACCGCCACCGCCGCTCGCATGGATGACCTCGCTGGCCGTTGGCGGAACGCCTTCGCCGCCGATGGACTGTTGAAGGACTCAACCTTTTACGAGGGAACCAAGTGGAACTACAGTTTTCGGCTGCTGCAGGACATGGCCGGCCGGATCGCTCTGGCGGGTGGGGATGCAGCGTTTGTCAAACTGCTCGACCGGTTCTTCGGTATTGGGGCAGCACCGGTGCGGCAGCCGGGTGAGGCGCCCACCAAGGCTGAGATGGCCGCCGGCGCCGCGCTGGGCCGGTTCGAGGGGTTCAACAACGAGCCTGACATGGAGGCTCCCTACGCCTACGTCTACGCCGGCCGGCATGACCGCACCTGCGAGATCGTGCGGGCCGGGCTTGACCAATGCTTTGGCGACACCCCCGGGGGCATGGTCGGGAATGATGATTCCGGCGGCATGAGTTCCTGGTACGTCTGGAATGCCCTCGGCCTGTTTCCGGTGGCGGGGCAGGATCTCCTGCTGATCGGCTCGCCGCTGTTCGCCAGCGCCCGCCTAGAGTTGGCCGGCAACGTCGAGTTCACCATCGCAGCTGACGGCAATGCCGCAGACAGACCGTACGTGGCATCCGCCGCTCTCAACGGCAGGCAGCTTGCCGGGCCATTTCTCAGGTGGGCCGAGTTTGCCGGTGGCGGAACGCTCGAACTGCAGATGAGCAGCCAGCCACACAGTTGGTCAACGGAACGACCACCCTCGGCTTCAGCAGCTGGGGTGAGTTGAACCCGGCGACGGCCTGTGGATGCCCTTGGCCCGCCGTGCTCTCTCAGCGGTTTTTGTGGGTCGTCTCCGACGCACCGGGGCGTTGCCCATGCCATCTCGACGGACGTTCGTTCCGGGCATCCTGCCCGCCACTCACTCGACGGAAACCTCGCTTCGCCATCCTGGCTGCGCTCAGTTTCCGACGCCGCTCGATTGGCATGGGCAACGCCCCTCCCTCTACCGTGTCATTGACGAGCGGGTTGAAGCAACGGTGAGGGCAGCAGCAACTCCGAGGCGGGGCCTGCCCCCGTCCGGAACTGGCCCGGCTCACTGCAACTGAAAGTCAAGTTCAAGGGAAACATCGCCTTCAGCGAGGGCTGTTACCCGGACCGGATGCAGTCCCGCTTCCAGGCGAACTGTCGTGACGTAGTCGTCACCAGCATGGAAACCGTGGTCGGCGTCGATGAGGGCTGCATCGTGAATACGAACAAAGGCCCGGGTTGGCGTTGTGAGCGTCGCCTTGTAGAGCCCGGTCTGCTCAGCGACGAATATGCCCGAAAACCGTACCGCCCCGCCGACGGCCTCGGCTGTGAGGTTGTCACTGCGAGTGGACGTCGCCACCTTGCACTCCGCGACATCGGGAACGTAGGGGAACGGCCCTGTGAAAGTCTCAACCAGCCAGCCCTCTTGTTGACTGGTGGCGATGGCTGGGATCGGCACGTTGTCATAGGGACGTGGGGCCGACGGGTTCGGCCGGCGAATCTGCAGGACCCGGTCGTGCATCCGCTGCTGTAACTCCACAAATTGCGGCGCTGTGCCGGCCAGGTCGTGCTGCTCTTTGGGGTCGGCAGCGAGGTCGTAGATTGCAAAGGGCGTCTGATGGTTTTCGATGTCGAGTCGCACGCCTTTGTAGCCATCGAGGAACACGACCTGCATTTGGCCGCGTTTTCTGCCGCGTTTGTGCGGGTCAAAGTCCTGGTAGGCCGGGGTGCGGCCACCCTGCACGTACTCGACGTAGACCTGTCCATCCCGCTGACCGGCAGTCCTGGTTAGGGTGGGCAGCAGTGAGACGCCATCGGTGCGGGCCGGCGGTGGGTTGCCGGCTGCTGCGGCGAAGGTCGGCATCCAGTCGTGGAACTGCGACGGCCGATCGGATGTGGTGCCGGCTGGAATGGTTCCCGGCCACCAAGCCAAGGTGCCGACCCGAATGCCACCTTCCCAGACGTCCCGCTTCGTGCCGTCGAAGGGGCCGTAAGACTGGAATGATTCGGGCGTGTACCGGGCGTTCTGGAGATACGCTTCGTGGTGGGGGCCATTGTCACTGCTCAGCACCACCATCGTGTTCTCGTCGATCCCGAGGTCGCGCAGCGTCTGCAGGAGATCGCCGACTGCGGTATCGATTCGCCGAACCATGGTGGCAAACCGTTCTTCAGCATCGGTCCAGCCCCGGCCGGTGTAGTCGGGATGCCGGTAGCTGTCGATCGTGCCGCCAGCCGTGTTAATCATCCGGCCCGGCTCGTTGGTCCATTGCAAGCCGCCGGTGAGGCCCGTGCCGGCCGGGAAGGAGACGGCGGGCAGTTGGAGGGCGGCGTGGGGCGTGTCGAAGGCGAGGTAAAGAAAGAAGGGATCACGCTGATTCTTGCGAACATGGTCGATGATCCAGTCCTTGCTTCGGGCCGCGAACAGGTCCGTCGTGTAGCAGCCTGCCAGTTCGCTACTCACCTCGCGGTCGTTATGCCAGACCTGTTTCGGCGTACGGTGCGCGGGGCTATCGCCAAGTGGCCACTCGTGGGCCGGATAGTGCAGGTGCCCGTCACGGTGTCGAACGTAGCCGTAAAAGGCGTCAAATCCCCGCTTGGTCGGATAGGCCGGCCAATCTTTGGGGGTGAAGTCGTCGTCCTGACCGTTCGTCGCCCCCTGCAGGCCGTACTTGCCCACGAGCCAGGTGCGATAGCCGGCCGCCTTCATCACGGTTGCAAGCGTGTGGTTGTCCGCGAGCGCCTTATCAAACTGGTTGTCGCGAACCTCAGCATGCCCCTGGTGGACGCCGCTGAACAGTGACGATCGACTGGGGGCACAGACTGGTGCGGGGCAGTAGTGCGCCCGTAACTGCATGCCCTCGGCGGCCATCGCGTCGAGCATCGGGGTCTGGTGCCGCTTCGGGTGGGCGGACAGATTCTGGTGCAGCACGCCAAGATCCCCCCAGCCCATGTCGTCGAGCAGGATGAAAATGACATTCGGCTTGGAAGCAGGTTCAGTTGCGACCGACAGCGTGGGCGTTGTCGACAACCAGCAGAGAAACAGCAGCAAGAGTCGTCTAGGCATTGGGTCGATGGCCTTGAGGCAAGCGTATGGGAGGCAGACAACTGTCAGGCTACTCGTCCGCTGAGTGAAATGCGAGACAGCAACCGGCGGCGGTGCTAGAGGCTCGCAGGCCGGCGGTTGAAGGCAGTCGCTGGCCACATCGGTTTTGGAGAAAACGCCGCACCGTGCTATCCTCTACTTATAGTCCCGCTGATCGGCAGCAGCCTCAAACGATGCTGCTGCCCGCGTCCTCTGGTCTGAGCAAGGCCGGGGCGAACGGCGACGCGGGTGTTTTCCTGCTGCCTGAAAAGGTGGTCCATGAGACACTCCTTCGTGTGGTCTGCTCTACGCTGGGCGACACCCTCGTTCCTTTGGCTGTTGCTGTCCGTTTCGGCGATATCGGCCGGCCCCGATTTCAACCGCGAAGTCCGTCCGGTCCTTTCCAATCGGTGCTTCAAGTGCCATGGGCCGGATGAGGAAAATCAGGAAGCGGGGCTGCGACTTGACCACCGCGAGGCGGCTCTTGCTGAACTCGACAGTGGGATGACGGCGATTGTGCCGGGGGACCTCACCGCCAGTGAACTGGTTGCCCGGATCACCAGCAATGATCCCGATCTGGTAATGCCGCCGCCCCACACAAAGGTCTCATTGACTGCTGCTGAAAAGCAGGTGCTGATCGACTGGGTGGCCGCTGGGGCTGACTACCAGCCGCACTGGGCCTTCATCAAGCCGGTCCTGCCGGAGCTGCCAGCAGCAACTGGTCAACACCCGATCGACCGGTTTGTCGATGCCCGGCTGACGGAGGAGGGGCTTGCTCGTTGCAATGAAGCTGACAAGGCCACGCTTTGCCGGCGGGTCTTTCTCGATCTGATCGGGCTGCCGCCGTCACCTGCCGAACTCGATGCCTTTCTGGCGGATCAGTCGCCCGATGCCTATGAACGAATGGTCGAGCAACTGCTTGCCAGTCCCCGCTACGGCGAACGCTGGGCCCGGCGGTGGCTTGACCTGGCCCGCTATGCTGACACCAACGGCTATGAGAAGGATCGTCCCCGCACGATCTGGCCCTATCGCGACTGGGTGATCAGGGCCCTCAATGCTGACATGCCGTTTGATCAGTTCACCATTCGGCAGATCGCCGGCGACATGCTGCCCGAGGCCACGGCCCGCTTGAGTTCCGCTACCTTGCGATGGTTGATCGGGTTGGCACCACCGGGACCACCTGGCTGGGCCTGACCACCGCCTGTGCCCAGTGCCATACTCACAAGTTCGATCCGATCAGCCACACCGACTACTTCTCGTTGATGGCGCTCCTCAACAACGCTGATGAGCCGGAGTGGATGATTTCCAGTGCTGATCGCGACCAACGAATTGCTGAGTCTAAGGCCCGAGCGGAAAGCCTCTGGCAGCAAGTGCCGCAGCACTGGCCGGCGCCGGGCCGGCCGCCGGGCGACCAGTTGGCGGCTGGGTCCAGTGAGCCGGGGCAGCGGGCCTCAAGCGATGGTCGGCGAATGGTCAGCCTCGCCGAACGGTTCGATGCCTGGCTGCGGGAAGAGGCAGCCCATGCCATTGATTGGCGGGTGGTGGTTCCTGAAGCGATCGAGTCGAATCTGCCGCACCTTGTGCCGCAGTCCGATGGTTCGATATTGGGCAGCGGCGATATCACCAAAAGCGACGTCTACACCCTGACCCTGCCGGCTGCCGAACAGCCGGTGCGGGCGATCCGGCTGGAGGTACTGGCCGATGCTTCGCTGCCCGATTGGGGTCCGGGGCTCTGCTATTACGAAGGACGCAAGGGCGACTTTTTCCTGTCCGAGTTTGAGGTCTCGCTGCCACTGAAGCAGTCCCGAGTTGAGATTGCTCGGGCAACTGAATCGTTCGGCGGCAAGGCGTTTGCGGGCAAACAGGCCGCCGGTGCTGCCGCGGCCATCGACGGCGTCATGTCGAGTGGCTGGAGCACCAACGGGCGGCAGGGCCATGCTGAGGCGGCGGTCTTCGAGCTTGCCGAGGCGATCGAGCCCGGCCAGCCGATTGTCGTCACGCTGCGGTTCGAGCGGCATTTCGCCTGTTCGCTCGGAAAGTTCCGGCTCAGTACGACAACTGCGTCCGGGGCTGAAGCCCGGGGCATGTCGTTGGCCGAAGAAGTGGCGCTTCTGACAACACCGGCTGGTCGGTCAGCGGACCAGCGGCAGCTGCTCTTTCGGCGGTTCCTGAAGACCGCTCCGGAAGTCAGTGACCAGATCAAGGAGATTGAACGGCTTGAGGCAGTCGAGCGGCAGGGCTTATCCACGCTGGTCATGCGGGAGCGTCCCGCCGACAATCCGCGGCCAACGCATCGGCATCATCGTGGCGAGTTTCTTTCTCCTGAAGAGTTGGTGGCACCGGCGGTGCCGGCCTTTCTTCCGCAGTTGCCGAATGATTCGGCTCCTGACCGGCTGGCGCTGGCCCGCTGGCTGGTTTCTCCGGACAACCCGCTGACAGCCCGCGTGGTTGTCAACCGGCACTGGCATGCCCTTTTTGGCCGGGGGCTGGTCGAGACGGTGGCGGACTTCGGCTATCAGGGTACTCCGCCGAGTCACCCGGAACTGCTCGACTGGTTGGCAGTGAGTTTCATGACACCGGTGGAGCAGGGCGGACTTGGCTGGTCCCTCAAGGCCCTTCACCGGCTGATCGTCACGAGCGACACCTACCGGCAGGCCTCGGAACTGACGGCCGCTACAGCCGAGCGGGATCCTGATAACGTGCTATTGGCTCGGGGGCCTCGCGTGCGGCTTGAGGCCGAAGTGATCCGCGACTCGCTGCTCAAGGCCGCAGGCTTGCTCTCAACGAAGATGTACGGTCCGGGCGTCCGGCCGCTGCAGCCGGCCGGCGTGACCGAGGTCGCCTACGGCAAGCCAACTTGGCAGGCGAGTGCGGGTGAGGACCGGCACCGCCGGGGCATCTACACGTTCCGAAAACGGACAGCGCCGTTCGCCTTCACGACAACCTTCGATGGGCCTTCGGGGGAGGCCTGCATTGCCCGACGCGATATATCTAACTCACCGCTACAGGCGCTCACACTGCTCAACGACCCCATGTTTCTTGAAATCGCCCGAGCGCTGGGCCGGGAGGTCGTGGCGGCGGCCGAATCCGACGCCGGTCGAATTCAGGAACTTGGTCGCCGGCTGCTGTCGAGGGAATTTGCTGCCGCCGAGACGGAGGCGCTGGCTGAGTATCTTCAGGTTCAGCGACAGCGGCTGGCCACGGGTGAGTTGCAGGCCGACGAACTGATGGCACGTGAAGCGACGGCACAGTCGGTCAACGAAAATCTCGGCGAAGAGGCCGCCTGGATGCTCGTCGCTCGGGCAGTGATGAACCTGGATGAGGCAATCGTGAAGCGATGAGTGAAATAAATACGCACCACCAACATCAGCTACTCGACATTACCCGCAGGCATTTCTTCAGTGAGTGCGGCGTTGGTGTCGGCAAGATTGCTCTGGCCGGTCTCCTCTCAGGGGCCTTCCGCAAGTCGGCCATGGCGAAGCCGGTTGCCGATCCGCTCGCGGTGCGGTCGCCCCATTATCCGGCCAAGGCCAGAGCGGTGATTCAGCTCTTCATGGCCGGGGCCCCGAGCCAGCTTGAGCTGTTTGATCATAAGCCAGCACTCACTGCCATGGAGGGCAAGCCGATCCCGCCGGAGGTGATCGGCGGGCAGCGATATGCCTTCATCCGGCCTGACGCCGCCGTCCTGGGGCCCCGGTACAAATTTGCCCGGCATGGTGCCTGCGGGGCCGAACTCTCTGAGATGCTGCCTCAGTTGGCAACGGTGGTTGATGACATCGCCATCGTGAAGAGTTGCAAAACCGATCAGTTCAACCATGCCCCGGCCCAGATCTTCATGAATTGCGGCTTTGCCCAGCCGGGCCGGCCGAGCCTCGGCTCGTGGGTCACCTACGGGCTCGGCAGTGAGAGTGAGGAACTGCCCGCCTTCGTGGTGATGAGCACCGGCAGCGGCATCAGTGGTGGGGCGGCCAACTGGTCGAGTGGCTTTCTGCCCAGCGTCTACACCGGCACCCGGTTCCGCAACGCCGGTCCACCGATTCTCAACGTCGCCTCACCGGCCGGCGCCGACGCCCGCCTGGAGGCTGAAACCCTCGGTCTGGTCTCGACGCTCAATCGGCAGACACTCAGCCGCGATGGCGACCCCGAAATCGCCACCCGAATCGCCGCCTATGAGATGGCCCATCGGCTGCAGGCTTCGGCCCCTGAACTGATGGCTCTTCAGGAAGAGTCGCCCGAGACGCTGGCCCTGTATGGGTGCGACCCGGCCAAGGCGAGTTTTGCCAGGGCCTGCCTGATCGCCCGGCGGCTGGTGGAACGGGGGGTGCGGTTTGTCACGATCTATCACGCGGGCTGGGATGCGCACTCAGACGTGGCTGGCAACGTGAAGAACAACTGCAAGGCAACTGATCAGGCTTCGGCTGCCCTGGTTGCCGACCTCAAGCAACGGGGCATGCTTGACGAGACACTGGTTGTCTGGGGTGGTGAATTTGGCCGCACGCCGATGGTCGAATCGAGTGCGGTCCTCGGCCGCTCGCTGGGGCGGGATCATCATCCCAACGCCTTCACCATGTGGCTGGCCGGCGGTGGGATCAAGGGCGGCATCACCCATGGAAAGACGGATGACCTCGGTTTCAACATCGCGGAGAAGATTCTTCACTGCCTCGGTCTTGATCACGAGCGGCTTACGTATCGCTATCAAGGCCGTGATTTTCGGCTCACCGACGTGCACGGACATGTCGTCGATGCGCTGCTGACCTGACCAGGCCTACGAAAAGGGGCCGCCGGCTCCGGCCGCGAAAGCCATCGGCTCCTGCTGGTGGACAGGCCCACTACCGACTGAAACCCAGCCCAGTTTTTCTCGTGTGGGTTTGCTTTGACAATGTTGGTCGCCTACGGTGGCGGCGAAAAGCCGGGTTATGCTCGGTTGATGATTGTCTCAAGAAAACTTGGAGGGTGGGTGAATGAATAGAATCTGTGGCACCCGTTGTTTTGTGCTGCTCCTGCTCTGCTGCCACTCTCCACTCTCACAAGCCGTCGAGACACCAGAGAGCCCGCAGGACTTTCACATTATCCTGCTTGTCGGCCAGTCAAATATGGCCGGTCGCGGTAAGGTTGCCGCAGAGGATCGTGAGCCCCATTCCCGGGTGCTGATGTTCACCAAGGAGCAGTCCTGGCAGCCGGCGGTCGATCCGCTACACGCTGATAAACCAAAGATTGTTGGCGTTGGACCGGGCCGGAGCTTTGGGATTGCCTACGCCGAGGCCAACCCTGGGGTGACGGTTGGACTGGTTCCCTGCGCCGTCGGTGGGTCAGCCATTACCAGCTGGGTGCCGGGCGGCTATCACGAGCAGACGAAGTCTCACCCCTGGGATGACATGCTGCCGCGGGCGAAGGCTGCCCTACGGGACGGGCGGCTGAAGGCGATTCTCTGGCATCAGGGTGAGGCTGACTGCAACCCGGCAGCGGCCGCGGCCTATGCCACGCGGCTCCGGGAGCTTGTCGGCCGATTTCGCAAAAACCTCGATGCTCCGGCGGTTCCATTTTTGGTGGGGCAGCTTGGTATCTTCCCCGCCCGGCCCTGGACGGTTGCGACGCGGCAGGTCGATCGCGCCCATCGGCAGCTTCCCACGCAGCTTCCTGCCGTTGGCTTCGTGTCAGCAGAAGGGCTGACCGACAAGGGTGATGCCCTTCATTTTGATGCCGCATCGTATCGGGCACTGGGCCGACGGTATTTCACAACCTTCCAGTGGCTCATCGAGCAGGCTGGCGGAACAACCCCAGCGGCGACCGATTCATCGCACCGATCGGCCCCCGAGTCAGCCTTTACTTCCCTCTGTGACGGCACGAGTTTGCGGGGCTGGGAGCAAGCCGGTAATTGGGAAATCAAAGACGGCGTCTTCCATCGGGTGCGTGGAGGTGGACCACTGACCTACACGGCGGCTCCCGTCCCCGATGACTTTGAACTCCGGTTTGACTGGAAGGTGTCGGCTGGCTGCAACAGCGGGGTCTATTACCGGCCTGGACAGGTTGAGTATCAGGTGCTCGACAATGCCGGCAGCCCATATGGTGAAAATCCACGGCAGGCAGCAGCCTCACTGTTTTTTTGCATGGCTCCAGAAACAGACCTCACGCGGCCAGCAGGGGAGTGGAACACGGGCCGGATCATCTGTAAGGGCAGCCTGATTGAACACTGGCTCAACGGCAAGCCGGTGATCTCCTTTGACTACGAAGACCCGCGGTGGTCGGTCTTTGTCGATCTGCTTGCGATCCGCGGCGGTGATCTGACCGGCCGCGGTGCCCGTCTCTGGTTACAGGACCACGGCCATGAGGTCTGGTACCGGCAGTTCCGGTGGCGGACCATTCCCGCGACTGAGCTACTGGCCCCCAATCGGTTTTTTCAGCCGGAACCGGTGACTGGGGCCGCATTGGCCGCCGAACAGGAACGGGTGCGGAAGATGCTCGAAAAATCAGCTGGTGAGAGGCTTCCAGCCCGCTGATTCTGCAAAAAACCGGCAGCCTGACGGCTGCCGGTTGAGTGCTCGCAGTTGAAGCCGACCCTTGCGGGCCCTAGTCCACGGATACGGGCTCACCACCCGATCTCGTGCAGAGGGCTCGGAAGATATCCGGCGAGGTGCTGTCGTTGATGAGCCGGCAGGATCCGTCGAGGTTCAGGAACTGGGTGCCCGCCTGGTGGGGCCCGATGAACCCACCGGGGCTGCCAGTCAGGCTCGGGGTGCTTGACCGCACGTGCACAAGAATTGACACGATGGCGGGACGCTCCTTGAAACCGGGGTTGCCAGGGTCATAGTTGGGCGACTGCGTCGAGTAGTACATTTTCTGCCCTGGTGTCACACCGGCCCAGCTGGTCTCGGTGTGGCGGCTCATCCGCTCGCCGATGCCAATTGTCTTGCTGGTGCCGTCGGTAATGTCGTCCAGCCGTACCCGGCTGTTCCGATGAAATACACCGGTAAAGGGCTGCTGTTCATAGGCGAGTGTGCCCAGGCAGCCGGCATAGCTGCATACCGCCGCCTGAGCCAGGGTGTTCGTCGGACTGTCCTTAATGTCGATCAGTCGAGGCGGTGTATCGCCCGGGTCAACAAATGCCGACACGATCGTCTCTCGGGCCGACTGATTGGTCGCGTCGGTGATCAGGCTGTCAAAGTTGATCTGCTCGGAAAGAGTTACTTCCTCCATAAAGGGCAGCATCTCGGAAAAAAAACTCCAGCCTGGACCAGATTCGGGAACGGGGTCGTTGGAGCCACCCGGCCATGAACCGGTGACGGTGGAGGTAAATCCGGCTGGTAGCCTCCGTCGTCCATCGTGATAGGTGTGCAGGGCAATCCCCATCTGCTTGAGATTGTTGAGACTCGACATTCGACGTGCCGCCCCGCGGGCCTGCTGCACAGCGGGTAGCAAAAGACCGACCAGTACGCCGATGACGGCGATCACCACCAACAGCTCAATCAGGGTGAACGCGGCGGGGCCACGTACCGGTGACGGCATGCGGCTGCGGGCGGCGGATGTCCAGAGAAATCGTGTTGCAGTGCTTTGCGCGAAAGCCATTGAAAAACCTCGTTTCAAGACGTTGTGTGAAGCGTGGCTGGCTGGGGGGGCGAGAGCCCCGGGGCTGGCTGGCAGGAAAAGCTGGATGGCTGATATTGAGAATCAGTCTCATTAGTGATATCGTAAGCTCTCGAGCGTATCCGTCAAGTGAAATACTGCCGAGTTTTCCATGGCTGACGAATCATCGCCCCATACGAAGATTGAAGGCGAAAAGCAGGTTTCGGGTGTTCCCGCGAAACCGACACGCCGGCCCGCGTCAGCGGTCGTTCAGCAGCCGATCTGCTCGGAGGACCTGCTGAAGGGGGGCCGCGAGGTGCAGATCCTCCATGCCGGGGAACTCTATCGGCTCAGCCTTACCCGCGCCGGAAAACTCATCCTGCACAAGTAGCCAGTTCGTTGGGCAGGTGTGAACGCTTGGGGGCCGACCGCTATCAATCCACCTGAAGGAAGCAGCGGCAGAGGCCGGACTATTTCGCGTCTGGCATGCGTCGGTCTGCCGGTCGTTTGGGACTCTGATGTACCGATGCCCTAGCCCTTCTCGCCCAGCAGTTTCTTGAGCGTCGGCTCGATCGCCTCGCCCCAGATGGCGTAGCCCTTCTGCTTGGGGTGCAGCAGGTCGGGCATGATCTCCTTCGAGAGCCGGCCGTCAGGCATCAGCAGCCGGTCGTTGATGTCGAGAAAGACAACC
>RFVE01000530.1 GCA_009922585.1 Planctomycetia bacterium | reverse complement strand
TTTAACAATTATCGCCAAAGTGAATATAAATCAATTTTCATATTCGAATTTATTTCATTCGACGAAAGGGGTTAGGACCAAGGGAAGCCCCCCGGGACGGGGGGCATAAAGGGAGTCGATCGATAAGCCGGGTTCTGTCGTGGGCGACCATTCATCTGCGACGGATGTCACCATCCGCCTGAAGCGACCTACCCGGATCCGCCGGAGATCACGGCACGAGGATCCCTATTTGGTCTTGCTCCGAGCGGGGTTTACCATCGCCACGCCTGTTGCCAGCCGCGCGGTGCGCTCTTACCGCACCTTTTCACCCTTACCCAAGCAAACGCTCGGGCGGTTTCCTTTCTGCTGCACTTTCCGTAGGCTCGCGCCCCCCAGGTGTTACCTGGCACTCTGATCTCGGGAGCCCGGACTTTCCTCTGCTGGCTGAACCGGCAGCGATCGCCTAATCGACTCAGCTTCGACTCTACCCAATCCGGAGGCTCAGGTATATCCCTGCTCATCCTGCTTTTGGGCCACCAAAGCCTCATAAAGCTCGCGTGCCTTCACGCCGGTGATCTCAGCGGTCAGCGCAGCAGCCTTGCGTGGGGGCAATTCAGCCGCCAACAACGTCAGGATCCGCCGGACTGAAGCGTCAAGAACCTGTGCTGGCGGGGTGAGCGCCGGCCCCAACATCAGCACCAACTCCCCCCGCTGCTGATTGGGGTCGTCGGCAACCCATTGCGATAAATCTTCAAGAGGTTGCCGACTGATCGTTTCAAAGGTTTTCCCGCTGCGGGCGGGCACCCACTGCCCGTCGATCAGCAACTGGGTTTGGCGAATCTGGGGGCCGGCAGCCGGATGGGCCGGCGGAGTGGCGGTCGACATGGCGGCATTCCTCGAAAATTGCGGCTGCTGACCCGGGCGATTTTTGTCCGTCGGGTCTTTGCCGATTTGATCCTGACATCGTACCCGCGATACGATTTAGGGATCAAAGGGTGCCATCCCACCGGCGTGGTGTGGGTGGAAACACGCGAGTGTAGTCCTGATTAGAGATGGCACGAAGCCGGGGTCACCCGGAGGTCGGCCTTCCGTCACGAGTAGGAGTCTTCAATGGTGTTCCTGAAAAATTTCCGTCCCTTCGTTGCCGGCCTGGCCGTCGTGCTGTCGGCTAGCCTTGCATCAGCTGATCTGGTGAGTGGTCCCCAGCCCGGCGACCGGGTCGGTGCCTTCACGGTGACCAAGGTCGCCGGCAACGC
>RFVE01000529.1 GCA_009922585.1 Planctomycetia bacterium | reverse complement strand
TTTCTGCTGTCGGTTGTGGCCTCACAGCCATTCTGGCTTTCGGCGGCCCAGGCTACCTATGAACAGTGGGTTGAGATTGCCGGTCTGCTGGTGCTGGCATCGGTTCCGACCGGCGGCTGGACCGGCCTCGACTATTTCCTCATGCCCCTGGTGAAGGGCTGCTGTCCATTGAGTGGCTGCCGCCGCGATATTTCCTGAGCGGCCCCGGGCCGCTTGCCATCAATCACACTCCATCCCCTGCCGAGAACCGGAGAACACCTGCAATGAACCTGACACCTGAACAGAAGACGATCGGGAAAGAAAACTTCAACGACGCCGTGGCGATCACCCGCCGCGACTTTCTCTCGGGCACGGTCGCCGCCGGCCTGGCGACTGGAGCTGGGCTCGGTTCGATCTATTTCGGCTATGGCGCGAGTGTCGGCGACCCCCTCCGGGTCGGTTTCATCGGCACGGGTGACGAAGGCAGCGTGCTGATCGGGGCGCATAACCCCGACTTTCTCAACGTGGTGGCGGTCGCGGACATTCGGCCCTACAACGTCTTCCGCGCATTCCACGGCGACATCTCCAGCCCCAACGCCCAGCGGGTTCGGCCCGGCCTGATGGCGAAGTACGGCTGGAAGACTGAGGATGCGGCCCGCAAGCAGGTGAAGGTCTATGGGGCCTACGAAGATCTGCTAGCCGACGAAGACATCGAAGCGGTTGTCATTGCACTGCCCCTGCACCTGCACGCTGAAGCGGCCATCAAGGCAATGCGGGCGGGCAAACATGTGCTGACCGAGAAGCTGATGGGGCACTCAATTCATGAGTGCAAAGAGATGGGGCGTACCGCCAAGGCGACCGGCAAGCTGCTGGCGACGGGGCATCAGCGGCATTACAGCGTTCTCTACGACAACGCGGTTCATACGATCGGCGAAGCCCGGCTGATCGGTGATGTCCATTCGATCCGTGCCCAGTGGCACCGCGGCAACCTGCCGGGCAAGGACAGTTGGAAGCCGCCGCTGCCTGGGGATGAGTCGCTGGTCAAAAAGCTGGCGAGTTGGAAGGGCCGGCTGGAGCAGTCAAAGCCGGCGGAGATCGATATCTGGACGAAGCGGGTGGCCCAACTCGAAGCACAACTAGAGGACAGTGGCGTCGATGCCGCCGCCTATGGTTACACGGAGAAAACGCTGCCCGACGGTGCTGCGCGTTCACCGCTTGAGGAGTTGATCCGCTGGCGGCTCTGGAACCGTACGGGCGGCGG
>RFVE01000528.1 GCA_009922585.1 Planctomycetia bacterium | reverse complement strand
AGATTGAGCAGCAATAACTTTGGCACCTGGGGTGCTGGAGCGCTGGACTGTCGTTTTTGGTGGGGGCACCACGAAGAGCACGAAGAAATGACATTCGCTGCCACCAGGCGGAGGCAGGAAGTCGTTGAAGCAGGAGGGGTTATGTCTGGTTGGTTTTGCCGTGTCTCGGCTGTTGTGGCGGTTGCCGTTGGTCTGATCTGGTCTGGATCCCTCAACGCGGTGGCGGCAGATCCGCCTAATGTCGTGGTGATCCTCGCCGACGACATGGGCTTTTCTGATCTGGGCTGCTACGGCAGTGAAATCGAGACGCCAAACCTTGATCGGCTGGCCCATGGTGGACTGCGGTTCACGCAGGGCTACAACACCGCCCGCTGCTGGCCAACCCGCGGGGCGCTGCTCACCGGCTATTACGCCCAGTCGATTCGTCGAGACAGTATGCCGGGCCTGCAGGGGGGCGGCCGCACGGGCCGGCCTGCCTGGGCCCAGTTGCTGCCCGAATTACTTGCCCCGGCTGGCTACCGCTCCTACCACTCCGGCAAGTGGCATGTGGATGGCCAGCCACTGCAGCAGGGCTTTGTTCACTCATTGCAGATCGAGGGGGGGCAGAACGATTTCTTCGACCCGGCCGGTATCACCGTCGATGGCAAGCCAATTGGCGAACGTGACAACTTCTACGTCACCACTGCTGTGGGCGACCATGCCGCCAGCTGCCTGAAAGAGCATGCCCAGCAGCATGCCAACCTACCGTTTTTTAGCTACGTCGCCTTCACCTCACCGCATTTCCCCCTTCAGGCCCCGCAGGAACTGATCGCCAAATACCGAGCCCGCTATCAGGCTGGCTGGGATGCCGTGCAGCAGGCCCGCTACGAGCGACTGGTGCAGCGGGGCATCGTTGCGGCCCCGCTTGCTCCGATGGAACGGGATCTCGGCCCTCCCTACGCCTTTCCCGATGCCATCGAGAAACTTGGCCCAGGCGAGGTGAACCGGCCGCTGTCCTGGAATGAACTGACTGCCGACCAGCAGCAGTTTCAGGCAACAAAGATGGCGATCCATGCCGCGATGATCGATGCCATGGATCAGGCGGTCGGCGTGGTGATCAAGCAGCTTGAAGCAATGGACGCGCTCGACAACACGCTGATTCTGTTTCTCAGTGACAACGGCGGCTCGGCTGAAATCATGGTCCGGGGCAAGGGACATGATCGATCGCTGCCAGCAGGTTCGTCCGGCACCTATCTCTGTCT
>RFVE01000527.1 GCA_009922585.1 Planctomycetia bacterium | reverse complement strand
CCCATGCTTCGAAGCCCGAAGCGCAAGCTGAGGGAAACCGCGTTTTTGATCACCGAACCGCATTCCCTCGGCTCGCGCCTCGGGCTTCTCGGAATTCACTTCAGCTCATCACGCCATCAAAACTACCACTGCCCGCCTCACACCTTCTGCTCTTGCCGCGTGCTCCGCAGGTGGATCGTCTTGCGTTCCAAATTGTGATGCGCCTCGATGAACCGCACCGTACCGCTCTTGGCCCGCATCAGCACGGAGTAGGTCTTGGCGATGCTGCCCCGCACCTCCACGCCCTCAAGCAATGGGCTGGTGCTGATGCCAGTAGCGGCGAAGACGATGTTCTCTCCATGGGCCAGATCCCGGCTCATGAACTCGGTATCGAGCCGATCACCCCAGCCGGCCGCGATCAGTTCTTGCCGCTCAGCCTCGTCCCGCGGCCAGAGCTTGGCCCGCATGCCACCGCCCAGGCACCGCAAACCCGCCGCCGACAGCACGCCCTCAGGTGACCCGCCGATGCCAGCGTAGAGGTCGATGTTGCTGGTCCGCATCGCCGGTGCCAGGGCTGCGGCGATGTCACCGTCGAGAATCATCCGCAGGGTCGCCCCCTTCCGACGGACATCCTCCACCAGTTCCTGGTTCCGCGGCCGGTCGAGTACGCAGACCACCACATCACGGACGTCCTTCCCCAAGATCTTTGCCGTCACGTCGATCACCTCACCGATTGGAGCGTCGATGTGAATCGGCAACGAGTTGTCAGCCAGCCAGGCCTTCCGCACCTCCAGCGGATAGGCCAACTTCTTTAGATAGAAGGCGGGAATGTCGAGCAGGCAGGGGGGCTCGCCGTCGGGCCGCAGGGCCGCGGCAATGCAGGCCAGCGAGTTGGGCATGCCCTTGGCCGCGTTGGTGGTGCCGTCGACCGGGTCGAGGGCGATTTCGTAGCGGGGCGAGCCCTCGGCCCAGGTGCCAACCCGTTCGCCCTTGAACAGCCCCGGGGCCTCGTCCTTGATGCCTTCGCCAATCGTCACCTCACCCCGCATGTCGACCAGATCGAACATGCCGCGAATGGCATCGCAGGCAGCGGCATCGGCCTTTTCTTTTTCACCCCGGCCCAGCCACTGCAGCGTGTTGAGCGCGGCCGTCTCAGTCGCTCGAAGAAAATCGAATTCAATCTGTCTTTCAAGGTCAGGGGCGGGCATTGGAGCTCCTTTGGGGTGGTCATTCTCGCGCGTTTGCGTGGCGTTTGTCCGGTCGCTTCCGCTCC
>RFVE01000526.1 GCA_009922585.1 Planctomycetia bacterium | reverse complement strand
GAACGTGACAGTCGCATGGGGGGCAGCCTCTGGATTGGGATGGCTGAAGGCAAAAGTGCCGCTATGTCCCGGGTTGTTGGGGTGGGCGAACATCTCTTCAACTCCGCAGACCCGCACTTCGAGGACTTCTACAGCCAGCACCCTGGGGGCATGAATGTGGTCTTTGCGGACGGCCATGTTGCCTTCCTGTCGAACTCGATTGGTGAGACCACTTTCCAGGCACTGGCCACTCGATCCGGTGGTGAGCCGGTGAGCAGCGACTACTGAGTGTGAACTGAAACCCAGGTCAGCCCCCTGGCGGCGGAACGGCACGGCAAAAACCGGCCGCTGTTTCGCCGCCCGGGGTTGAGCCCTACACTGCAGGTATCGTGCTAGCCTTCGCCGCAGTGTCTCGCTCTTGAACATCGACCTCGATTACGCCGCCGCCGGCCCACTGGCCCTCGCCGAAACCCTCAGTCAGCCACTCAGCGGCCCGCCGCTGCGGCAGCACGTTGTTCCCGGTGATCGAGTCGTGATCGCCCTGCCACCGCGGCTGCCGGGTGATACCACAACGCTGGACCTGGTCGTGCAGGGCCTCACCGAAAGCCTGGCGGCCGGCGGAGTCGACCCCAGCGACATCACGGTCTTGGTGGCTCCGCCACTTGAACTGCTGGGCCCCAAGGAGACCGCGGATGGCAAAACGGTGGCCCTGCCTGCCGCCGCGGCGCAGCTGATATGGTTCCAGCCGGAATCGGATGACCAGACCGCCTACCTGCTCGCTGATGCTGAGGGCGAGCCGCTCCACCTGGCCCGGCAGCTGGTCGATGCCGACGTCGTGGTTGCCGTCGAAACCTTCAGCCACGACCCAGCCCTCGGTGGCCGCTCACCGGCAGGAGAGCTCTGGCCCGGTTTCGCTCGACAGGATCGTCGCCTGACGCTCGCCCGCTCGCTGCTCGAGAACCGGCGGCCGGTCCTCGAGGCCTGGAAACGGCTGGCATCTGCGGTGACCGACCAGCTGGGCCTGCTGGCCTCGCTGCGACTGGTACCTGGCCGTGATCACACGCTCGCCGGCGTTGCCTTTGGCTTCCCCGCCGACGCCACCCGGCACAGCCGACGGCTCGCCCAGGTCTGGCGGCCGGCAATCGGGCAGCTGGCCGCACTGACAATCGCCGGCATCAGCGACCCTGGCTGCACGCTGGCCACACTCACCCGGGCCGTGGCCGCTGCTGCCAAGGCCACCCGGCCTGACGGCACGATCTGTGTTGCCTGCAAT
>RFVE01000525.1 GCA_009922585.1 Planctomycetia bacterium | reverse complement strand
CGGCACTGCGAAAAACCCGGGCGGTCGATACCGAGCTGTCGGCCGAGGCCGAAGAGCGGCTGGCCGGGCTGCTGGAAGAGCTGACCGAGCAGATGGGCGAGCGGGCCCATGATCGGCTGGAAGGCCTCTGCCGCGAGCACCCCGACCTGGCCGGCCAACTGCGAGAACTCTTCGCCACCATCTCGATGACCGACGCAGTGGCCTATGAGTCGACCATCATTCAGCCGGCCGGTGATCTCAGCCGCCGCGGTGGTCGCGAGAGCCCGGCGGGGCCGGCTGCCGGCGACAGTTTCGTGCCCGGCGTCACGCCGCTGCCGGCCCGGTTCGGCGACTATGAACTGCTGGAGGAACTCGGCCGCGGCGGCATGGGCATCGTCTATCGGGCGGTGCAGCTGAGTCTGGGCCGAGTGGTGGCCATCAAAATGCTGCTGCGGCGGGATCTGGCCAGCCACGCCGACCTGGCCCGGTTTCGCAGTGAGGCCGAGGCGGCTGCCCGGCTGGATCATCCTGGCATCGTGCCGATTTTCGAGGTCGGCGAGCATGACGGCCATCCTTTTTATTCGATGCGGTTCATCGAAGGGACGACGCTGGCCAAGCGGCTGCAGGCCGGGCCGATGCCGCCGCGGGAGGGGGCCGAACTGCTGGCCCGGGTGGCCGAGGCGGTGCAGGCAGCCCATTCCCGAGGGGTACTGCACCGCGACCTGAAGCCGTCGAACATCCTGATCGACACGGCTGGCAAGCCGCATGTGTCTGACTTTGGTCTGGCCAAGCGGCTGGAAGACGACCAGACGATGACCCACACCGGGGCGATTATCGGTACGCCCTGCTACATGTCACCCGAGCAGGCGGCCGGCAGCCGGGGCGATGTCGGCCCGGCCAGCGACATCTGGAGCCTGGGGGCGATCCTCTATCAGGTGCTGGTCCACCGGCCACCGTTTCAGGCCTCGAGCCCGATGGACACCCTCTTGGCGGTGCTTGAACTCGACCCGCCGATGCCGCGGTCGATCGACCGCCAGGTGGACCGCGACCTGGAAATGATTGCCCTGAAGACCCTGCAGAAGCCGCAGGACCTGCGGTATGCGACGGCGGGTGATCTCGCTGCCGACCTGCGGGCCTTTCTGGCGGGTGAATCGGTGGCGGCCCGTCGCGGCGGGCTGTTGGACGTGGCCAGCCGGCTGCTCCGCGAAACCCACCATGCGGTGGTGCTCGAGAACTGGGGCCTGCTCTGGATGTGGCACTCGGTGGTGGTGCTGAT
>RFVE01000524.1 GCA_009922585.1 Planctomycetia bacterium | reverse complement strand
GTGTTTTCGGTGAGCGGCCGCCGCGGCGCGCCGTCAACGATCATGATCTGCCCGCTGTTGGGGTCGGGCCTGGCCCCAAGATGGACGTAGTAAAAATGCTCCGGATCGCGGTAGTTGAAGAACACGCAGCAGTCGCGGTGGTTCCCCGTGTCGCGGGTGCTTTTGACGTCGAAGCTGATCACCGTATCGCTCAGCTCGAGGTCTTTCACCAGGGCGATGTTATGGGGGCTGCGCACCGTGGGCTGATAGTCGCTCTTGCGCCGGTTGAGCCCCCAGACCGCCCGGTCGCCGTCGCGGGAGAGCGTCCAGGCCGCCGGATCGGTCGGCTGCCAGCGGTCGGTGCCGTCAGCAAATGTCTCGGTGAACACCAGCGGCAGATCTGGTTCGGCCCCGCGGGTCAGCCCGGCAACGGGCACCGCACCGCTGCAGATCACCCCAACCAGTACCAACCGACACCAGACAGTCTGCATCGAAGCATCTCCACGGGACCAAGGCTGACGACATCGGTGTCGAGTCACCACGCCGATCATGCTTAGAGAATACCGCATATACTCCCTCTTGAAGTGCTCCAGCGACGTTTCTGGATGGTGCGCAGGAGATAAATTCAAGCCGGTCAAAATTCTTTTGAGCGTTGCCGACGTTCTGGGAGTGAATCTTCGGATACGATGGAAATTCTTCGCACGTTCGGGGCTGGTAGTGAGCATGGATGGAAAAGTGGATACGAGCGCTACGAGGTCACACGTCCAACTGCTGCTCGACTCTTTCGCCCGGCTGCTGGGCCGGGAATTGATCGCTCGCGCAGGGACCGCAGCTGAGCAGGCCGAGCGGCTCTTTCAGGCCCCCTTCGTGGTTGTCTCCCACGGCACCGAGGCCGACCCCATTCTCAACTACGGCAACGCCGCGGCACTGGCCCTCTGGGAAATGCCCTGGGAAGCCTTCACCCAGACGCCCTCTCGACTGACTGCCGAGCCGGTGCATCGCGACGAACGGGCCCGGCTGCTGGCTCGCACCCGCGAACACGGCTACGTCGATGACTATGCCGGTATCAGGATCGCCAGCAGTGGCCGCCGCTTCCGGATCGAGCAGGCGATCGTCTGGAACCTCACCGACCCCACTGGCAACCACCGCGGCCAGGCCGCCACGTTCAGCCGCTGGACGCTTCTCGAAATGTAACCGCCCCCGCGGTAAAACATGCCATGAACGGAACCATTTTTGTTTATCCCAACGCAGGTGCTTTCATGCAGCGACTCAACTTTG
>RFVE01000523.1 GCA_009922585.1 Planctomycetia bacterium | reverse complement strand
CATGCCTGGTGGGGCTACGTGGCTGGTGAATACGGTGGTGGTGCCTGGACCTTCCGCCGGCAGCAGGGCATGATCTCACCGTTTGACTACAACGACATCCGCATCTCGCTGGGTACTGAGTGGAATCCGCTGGCCCCGACAGGCCTGGCTGGCAACTTCGAGCTCGGTTACGTCTTTTACCGGCAACTCTTCTACGTGACCGGGCCACCCGGCTTCCAGCAGATCACCGACCTTCCCAGCACGATGATGTTCCGGCTGGGGCTGGCCTACTGACGACGGAGCGAGCCCATGCCTCCGCTTTGGGACTGGCCCCGCCCCTGGCCGCTGCTGCTCATAACAACGCTGCTGCTAGCGGGCGGACTGCACCCCGCCACCGCCTGGGCCGACGACGCAATCGTTCAACTGCCGCCGGTCGAACCAATCGACCAGAGCTTCTTTGCCCGGATCAGGCTGGCTGCACTCGGTGATCCTCAGGACCTTACCGAGCCGCTGCTGCCTGATGACGTCGCCCCTCCGGGCCAGCCCCGGCAGGAAAATGAGCCCCCGGGCCGCAAGCTTCCCCCCGGGGCCAAACCGGGGGCACTGCAGCAGCTGATCTTCACGGCGACCGAACTGCCGCGGCTGGGCGACAACGGCCTCGGCCTGGCCACGCTTGAGACCAGCCTGACGATCGGCATGCCAGCCCCCACAGTCGACTCTCCGCTGCTGGTCACTCCTGGCTTCGGCTGGACCTTTGTCGACGAGGCGAGCGGCCCGATGGACCCCGGCCTGCCAGCAACGCTCTATGAAACCTGGCTGCAAGCCCGCTGGATGCGGAAGGTGGGCGACCGCCTGGGCGTTGATCTGGCGGTCGCCCCGGGCTGGTACAGTGACTTTGTCAATGACACCGCGCAGGCCTTCCGCGTCACCGGCCACGGCTTCGGGGCCTGGGAGGCGACGCCTGACCTGCGGGTCGTGGCCGGGGTGATCTACCTCGACCGCTACGACGTCAACCTGCTGCCGGCCGGCGGCCTGCTCTGGACGCCGAGCGACGACCGCAGGTTTGAGCTGATCTTTCCCCGGCCACGGCTGGCCTGGCGAGTGAAGGAGACAGCCCGGGCAGCTCAGTGGGTCTATCTGGCTGGAGAGTTTGGAGGCAACCAGTGGGCGGTTCGCCGGGACTCAGGGGCCGACGACATCGTGGTCTACCACGACTACCGGCTGCTGGCCGGCTGGGAACGGCGACCGGCTGACCTCGGCATCAGCTGGCGGCTGGAGAC
>RFVE01000522.1 GCA_009922585.1 Planctomycetia bacterium | reverse complement strand
GGCGTCGCGGCAGAGAACCACCACATCGGCCCGGCCGATTTCTGCACGCGCCGTCCGGTCAGCCGCCGCGACAACCGACGCCACCAAGTCGTCGGGCTCATCCATTGCCTGCTCGGGTGAAGCAAGCACACCGGCGAGGTCGATGAGCAAGCAGGCCGGGCGGCCGTGACTATCGACCAGTTCACCGGCAACCCAGTCGCGAGTGGTGCCGGCCGCGTCCTCCACCAACGCCGCCTCGCGGCCAAGCAACGCATTGAACAGGCTGCTCTTACCGATGTTGGGCAATCCGGCCAGCACCACCCGAGGCAGACCGACGCGGCTAGAGACCTCACGGCTGGCCAGCTGGGCCCCAACGCCATCAAGCCCCTCAAGCACCGGTGCAAGCTGTGGCAGCAGCACATGAGCGGCAGTCCCTGCCACCGGCACTGCGTCGGGCGCGAGGTCGTCGGCAAAGTCGATGGCGGCCTCGATGTCGGCCACCAGGTCAAGCAATTGGCCGCGAAGCTGTTCCAACTGCCGGCCTACCCCACCGGCCATCCGGTCAAGCGCGGCCCCCAGTTCTTCGGGCGTGCGGGACTCAACCACCGCCACCACCGCCTCGGCCTGCAGCAGATCGATCTTGCCGGCCAGAAAGCTTCGCAGCGAAAACTCGCCGCCACGAGCCAGCCGCGCTCCCAGCCGGCAGGCCTCCTCGACCAAGGCCGCTTGCAAGAGCGGTGAGCCAGGCAGTTGCACCTCGGCCACTGCCGCCCCCAGCGGCCCGCTCGGCCCCGGCCAGAACAACATGGCCACGGGTAACTCTCCCCAGTCGCGGCCAAGCGATTCACGATGGAGCCGCAGCGGAATCTGCCGGGGTGGCTGACCAACCGTGGGCAGGGCAAGCGGCTCACCCTCCGCCGCCGTAAACATCCGTCCAAGCAGCTCGACCAAGCCGTCACCGGTCAGCCGCACAATTGCCCGGACAGCCGGCCGCGGTGGTGTTGCCGGGGCAACGATTAGGTCAGTGGTGGAGGGAACGGACATGGCGAAATACTACGCCAGAAAGGCCCGCAGCTAGCGAAGGAATTTGCAATGCACCACGCCGGGCTGCCACGGCTGTTACTTCCGCTTGCGACGCTTGTTGCGGGCTGCCGCCGCTGGGCCGGCCGGCTTGCTGCTGATGGCGTCAACCACGGTCGGGCCACCGGCCCCGGCCAGGGCAGCACCGGGCTTGGCCGTCGGCAGCATCAGCCGTTCGGCGATGCCCCAGAGGCTTGAGGC
>RFVE01000521.1 GCA_009922585.1 Planctomycetia bacterium | reverse complement strand
GCGTCTATGTGGCAGTCACCGGCCCGAACCTCGAGACCCGAGCAGAGTATCGATTCCTGCGGGGCATCGGTGCCGATGTGGTAGGCATGTCGACCGTCCCGGAGGTGATCGTGGCGGTGCATGCCGGCCTCAAGGTGCTGGGGCTCTCGGTCATCACTGACATGTGCCTGCCTGATGCTTTGGAGGTTGCCTCAGTCGAAAAAATTCTCGGGGTGGCCCGGTCAGCGGAACCGAAGCTGCGGTGCATGATTGAATCAGCTGTTCACGATGTCGCCACTGAGGCGGGCGTGATCTGAGTGCGTGCTCACTCGGCGGTTGAGACAATCCGCGTGTGCGGCAGAGCTTTCTGCAACTGCGTGATCCCCGCCTCATCAACTGCGGTCCGGGCCAGATGGAGCTCGCGGACCGACGCGAGCTTCGCCAATTCTGCAACGCCCGCATTCGACACTGCCGTCGAGCCGAGGTGCAGGGTTTCCAACTGCTCAAAGCCAGCCAACACCTGAACGCCAGCGTCGGAGAGCAGCGTGTTGTCAAGGTTCAGCCACTTCAGGCTTGTCAGTGGTGCCAGCCGCCCCAGCCCAGCATCACCGACCGGCACCCGCCAGAGGTTGAGCCGCTCGAGGCTGACAAGCCGACCGACCGGCTCCATTGCCTCGTCGCCCAGACTGGCACACTCGCTCAAATCGAGGTCGCGAAGATCCTTCAGCTTCACCAGCGATTGAAGACCGGCACCTGTGATCGGTGTGCGGGCAAGTCGGAGCCGCCGGAGTTTCTGAAAACGCACCACCGTCGGCAATGAGTCGTCACCGACAAGCGTCTGGGCGAGGGTCAGCTCGGTGAGTTCAGTCAGTGGGGCCAGAACTGCGAGCCCCTCCTCACTCACCCAGAGGAAGTCGAGCATCACAGTCCGCAGTGTCGGAATCTTGGCCAGGTGGACGAGGCCTGCGTCATCGACTGTAGTCGCCCCCGACTCTCCCGAGAGCCTGATCGCCGCCAGGCTTCTCATGCCGACGAGATGGGCCAGGCCGTCATTGCTCACCGGGCAGCCACGGAGATCGAGGTTCCGCAGGCTTGCTAAACGACCGATCAGAAGGAGCTCGTCATCACCTGTGTCCGTCTCAGCAAGGACCAGGCTGCGGAGGTCCAAGAGCGTGGCGAGTGCCTCAAGCACGCCGGCCGTCGGCGCAGCCTCGCGGAAACGAACATCGGTAATCGCCCCATCGCCATTCCGCTTCAGTTCTGCCCCCGCCTGCTGCAGAG
>RFVE01000053.1 GCA_009922585.1 Planctomycetia bacterium | reverse complement strand
TCGGGCATCGTGCCCGACTTTCCTTGGGCGGAAGGACGAAAAGCCTAGGTTTTCATCCTTCCGCTGGTGCTGATTGGCGGCATCCTGCCGCCGGGTGGCAGCGGGGTTGCGCGTTTCACGGAAAGTTCGGGTATCGTGCCCGACTTTCCTTTGGCGGAAGGATGAAAAGCCGAGGTTTTCATCCTTCCGCTGGTGCTGATTGGCGGCATCCTGCCGCCGGGTGGCGCAGGGTGGCGTGTCGTTTGACCAGGGACGGCCGTCGCGACGAGACTTTTGCCGCCCCGGAGCCGGCATTGGCAGGTTGAGGTAGAGCGAACCGTGCTGTCGGTCCAGTCGCTTCCGCTCCCGGCTTCCTGCGTCGCACCACACTTGATCAGCGAGGGGGTGCCCGTGCCCGCGAGCGGGCTCCGGAAGCAAGCGAAGCCATGATGGCGAAGCGCAGCGCACGGGCAGTGAACGGAGGCCACGATGGCCGGAGTGAACGTCCAGCGAGTGGACACGGGTACTCCCGAGCGGTGGCCATTTGCAAGCGTCAGCCGTGCTTCCCGTCCGGTCGCTTTCGCTACCGGCTTCTTACGCTGGCTACAATTCCATTCATGGAATGCCCAACCACCGAACCAGATCCTTTGCCCTTTCGCCCGTCCGATAGCCCTTGGTTTTGGGGACTGCTGTTTTCGTTGATGACGGTGATCGGCCTCGGCCTGATTAGTCCCAAGTTCGATGTGCGGCAACGGCAGATTGAGGGGCGATTCCTGGGCCGGCAGCAGGCGGCCATCGAACGCTGGCGGCGGCAGGCAGGGCTGCCAGAGGTTGATCTGGCTGCCGAGGCGGTCGATCGGTCGGTGGCGGCTCCCAATCGGATTGTGCCGCTCTGGACGCTCGGCACCGCTGCGACCGTCGCAGCCGTCGGCTGTGGCATCATGCTGCGGCGGGAGTGGCGAAAGGCTAACCAATGATGCTCCGCCGCCGAGCGTGGTAGTCCCAGACGACGAAGCGGTCGAGTTCGTTACCGGCGGCAAATGCAACCCGTCCGCGGGCGGTTTCCGCCAGCCGGTAGGCAAACTGGATGTCCTCCCGCGACTGTGACCAGCCTGAGAGCAGGAAGACATTCACCATGATCCCCTCGCGGTGACAGGCTCGGGCTTCGCGGATGGTCGCCTCTTCAGTGCGGCCGTGGGGCGGATAGAGCAGGTAGAGTTCCTGATCCTCAAAGTGTGCCGTCGGCAGCCCGTCGGTGATCACGATTACCTGCCGGTTGGGCGTGTCCTGCCGAGCGAGATACTGCCGCGCCAACTGCAGCGCATGCTGGATGTTGGTGAAGTGCGGCGGAATGTCTGACTCACCGATGTTCGGGTCGGCCATGTCGGCCCGCAGCCGGACAACCGGATCGAAGATGGTCACCGGCTTGGGCAGCAGGCTGACCAGTTCGCTGAAGGCCCGCGGCCTGGCGAAGGATGCCATCTCGATGAACTGCAGAAAGTCGCCGGGGTACTCCCTCTGCACCAGGCCCTGCAGGGCGAGGGCCATGCGTTTGACGTTAATGTAGAGTCCGCCGTAGCGCATCGAGCCGCTCATGTCGAGGATCACCACGGTCGCTGCCTTCGGGCTGTTCCTGGTGCGGTGAACTTCAAGGTCCCGCTGGTCGAGCCGCAGCGGGCTTCCGGGCCCGATCGCGCCCCCCTCGGCCAATGTCCGCAGCATGGTGTTGGTGAGGGACCCCGGCAGATCGAGATGGGCAACCGAGTCGCCGAACTCGAACGGCCTCGTTGGCACCAATTCCACGGCGCCGTCGCCGACGGCTGCGGCCTGATGGCGGCCAGTCTTGGAGGGGGCGAGGTCGCTGAAAATCTGCTCAAGGAGTTTTCCCTGGAAGGTGCGGATGGCCTTTGGTGTCAGCTGGTAACCCTGCTTGGAGCGGTCAAGCCCCTGTTCAGCGGCGGCCCGCTCAATCATCTCCTGCACCTGCTGCTTCAGTCGTTCCAAGTCGTCAAGCTCGCCGGCATCCGCGAAGCGGCCGAGGGCATCGAGGTCGATCAGGCCGATCTTGGCATTCTTGCGGGCCTCTTCCAGTTGGGCCAACAGCCGATCGATCGTCTCAAGCTCTTCTTTGACCTCCAGAGCCTGTTCGATCGAGAGTTGCTGATGACCGGTGAACGTCCAGCGGCTGGCCAGTTCATTCAGCTCATAGACCGTGCCGAGCCGGTTGATCAGCCCCATGACACTGGCGGCCAGTGGCCCCCGCTCACTTTCCAGCGCGTACCAGAGCCGCTCGAGCCGACGGATCTGCTCGCTCTGGACGGCTTCACCAAAGGCCCCGGCCAGCCGACGGGGTGGCCGCACCCCGGCTGCTGCCGCGTGATACTCCTCTCGGGCCCGTCGACGTACCCCCTCGGCCTCGTAGGTTTCAAGAATCTTCTGCTTGCGTTCCTCGAGTCTGGCCTTGAGAGCGTCGAGCGACGGGCCAAGGCCACGAATCTGCTCTGGGTCAAGCATGACCGCCTCAGCCAGCTGCTCGTCGGTGAGGTTGTCGAGGCTGCCGGTGGCCAGCATGTGCTCCATGGCTGGGGTTGCGAGATCGGTTGCCGGTGGACGCGGCGGCGGAATCCGCGCCGGATCGTACCGCTGGTACGAATGCACGATGCCGCCGAGGGATCTGCGGGAAGGCATGACGCTAGCGGAACCCTTCGGTGTCGTAGATGGTGCGGCCATGAAGTTCCAGCCGGGAGATTTGCTCGGTGGCGTGCAGGCCGGCAAGGACGAATTCGATGCAGGCGGCGCGGACGGCCGGGTCGCTGGCCCGGTTGACCTCAAAAGCCTTTTCCCAGATTGCCGGGATTTCACTCACGATCTTCTCGTAGGCCGCCGAGGGCACCATGTCGCCGACCTCGATCTTGACCCCTTCGCCGAAGGCCTTTGCGATCTCGTCGAGCCCGTGCTTCTCGACGTATTCACCAAAAACCGTGGCAACCGCATCGGCCATGATGCCATTGAGCACCTGCCGTTCGGTCATCTGGTGGCTGCCCATCAGGTCGAGTTCCAGCTTGCCCAGGCTGGAGGTAGCCAGATGAGCCAGGTCGCTGATGCGGGGGACGGCCGGCTTTTCACCCAGTCGGACCCCCCGCTGCCGGGCACTGGCCACCATGGTCTGATAATTGGCGATCGACAGCCGTGCACTCACCCCCGACTGCTGATCGATGAAGCGGCTGGCTCGGGCCGCAATGGTGATCTGCTCAACCACCTCCTTCATGAACGTGGGTACCATCACTGGCCACTCGCCCCCAAGATCGACCCCGGCCTCTTGTTCAGCCACCTCGATTCCCAGCTGGCGGTCGCGGGGGTAGTGCGTGTGGATCACGGCTCCGATTCGGTCCTTCAGCTGCGGGATCACCTTGCCAGAGCGGTTGTAGGTCGATGGGTTGGCCGAGAACAGCAGCATCACGTCGATGTCGAAGCTGACTGGATAGCCGCGAATCTGCACGTCCCGCTCTTCGAGAATATTGAACATACCGACCTGCACCAGTTCATCGAGTTCGGGCAGCTCGTTCATGGCAAAGATGCCGCGGTGCAGCCGTGGGATCAGTCCGAAGTGGAGGGCCTCCTCCGAGCCCATGCTGCTGCCGGCGGCCAGCTTGGCCGGGTCGATCTCACCGATGATGTCGGCAAACTTCGTACCCGGGGCCAGCCGCTCGGCATACCGCTGTTCCCGCGGCCACCAGGCGATCGGCACTTCCTCGGGTGGCCGTTCGGCTACCAGTTCTCGACCGGCCCGGCTAATGGGATGTTCAGGGTCGTCGTGGAACGGGATCGCTGGATCGTCAAGGTAGGGCAGGGCGGGGTCGAGGAATCGCGGATATTAAATTATCATTGTTGGGTATTTGGTCCATTCCGGTCGTTATAGTCGGTCTACTTTTACTCTTTTTCATGAAAAGAGCACCGATTAGCGAGTTATCGCGTAGACAGGCTGGGCGGGCTTCGTCACGCGACCGTTGATGCGGGAAATCACGAGGGTCTATCCCGTGCTGTCTGTCGCCTCGCTCCAGGGGACGCTGATTGCGGCGGGCTCGGCCATCGTGGGAATCTCCTCCGGGTTCCCCGATTGTAGGCCGCTGCCGGTGCGGTAGCAGCAGATGGCCGATTTGATTCAGCCGGCAGCAGCTGCTGGCTGCAGTGCCGGGAGCCGGATCGTGATGCCGGTGCCCTTGCCGAGACTGCTTTCAACGCGGATGCGGCCGCGGTGCGTTTCGAGAATCTCACGGCAGGCAGCCAGGCCGAGGCCGGTTCCTCCCTTGCCAGTCTCGTCGGGCCCGGCCTTGGTCGAGAAGTTGGCCTCAAACATGCGTTCCATCACTTCGCGGGACATGCCGCAGCCAGTGTCGCGGACCAGGAGGCTGACCGACTGTCGGGTGGGTGGGGTGGCGATTCGCAGAATGAGCCGCCCCCCTTCGGGCATCGCCTGACGGGCGTTGACCATCAGGTTGAGCAGCACCTGCTGAATCTGACCAGGGTTGGCCAGCACCTTGGGTACCTCGGAGAACTCCCGCTCGACCTGCACGCGATACTTCATCATTTCGCGTTCCAGCAGCACCAGCACCTCTTCGGTGAGGGCCACGAGATCGACTGGCTCCATCCGTGTTGAGGCCCGCTGGCTGCGAGACATCGATAGCACGCTGGCGGTAATCTTGGCCGCCCGCGTGCTGGCGGAAAGGATTCGCTGAAACGCTTTATCGCGGGTTGGCTGGTCGGGGTGGCGGATGCCCAACCGGGCGTAGTTCAGGATCGTCGTCAGGGCGTTGTTGAACTCGTGGGTGGTGGTCGCCAGCAACTCCCCAAGAGTCGCCTGCTTGCGGGCCTCGAGCAACTGGGCCTTAAGGGCGGCAATTTCGGCCGACTGTTCGGCTAGCAGCGCCGTCAGTTTCGACGGTCCGTCCCCGGCGAAAGTCCTGTTTTGGTGGCTGCCGACCGTCCGCATAAACTTGACCGTTGGAGTCACCGTGAGGCCGTCAGGTTTCTCCTGCCCGCAGCGGCGTTCCTGCTTCCGCAGTCGTGCCCTGATTGGCGGCTGAATATGCTGAAAACACCATTTAGGCGACAAGGGAGGACCTGACGAAGGTCAGGCCTCCGCTAGTCTGCCCCCTTTTAAGGAACGCGAAATGAAGCGCGCTGGTTTTACGCTGATCGAACTGCTGGTCGTGATTGCGATCATCGAAGACCAGCAGGCAGTCTTCCGGTGTGCTTCTGATTTGAGTTATTTCGACCGAGATCCTAATTCTCAGGCTGTGGCCGATGCCCGGAACGCATTGGCAGCCATTCCGGATGCGCAGCGGCCGGAAGCATACAAGGACGCCAACCTCTCCCTTGAGGGAACGAGCTACGAGTATCCGCAGCGGCGGCTCACAGAAACCGACCTGAAAGCTCCCTTCAAGATCAGGGGCAAGACGCGAGAAGAGGCCCTTTCTTCTCGTCGGTCAGGCAGCAATCTTGCATCTTCAAAACTGTGGATTCTGTACGAGTTCGCTCCGTTTCACGGCGGTGGATTAGGATCACTGTTCGGATCGGATGTCACCGATATGAATGATCCGGACGACGGGCAGTCGTGGACGGTGCCAGACGGTGCGCGGAATTTTCTTTACCTCGATGGTCATGTGCAAAACCTGTAGGTCATCATGAAAACAACAACAAGCGGGGATCGCCGCGGGGCTTCCGGAAAACCCTCCGGGAAAAAGCCCTTTCGCTGGGTAGGACTTTTGGTTGCAGGAGGGCTTGCAGGACTCCTGTTGTGGTGGATGTTTGGCGGCGATTATGAAAATGACCCGCGGGTGGTCGAAATCCGCCAGCTACAAGAGGATGCCCGGCAGCGTTTCTCGAGTGCCGGTGGGCCCAGCACGATGGAAGAAGCACGTGGTTTTCTCACGAGCATGGAGGAGATTCGTGAGCGGGTCGAAAACCTGCCGCCACATCTTCGACGCGCCGCAGCTTCGGGTAGTCGGAATTTCTTTTTTGCCTCGATGCGGCAGCGGATTGACGACTATTACGAAGCCCCGCCGAGTCAGCGGCGGCAGCTACTCGATCAGCACATCAAGCAATCAGACCTGATGCGAAAAGCTTTCGAGGAAGCGAGGCAGGCACGAGAGCCGGCTCCCTCCCAGGCTCAGGCAGGCGGGACGCAGCAGGGCGGTGCCGAGCGTCGCGGTGGTCCTCCCTGGGCCAACCGTTCTCAAGATGAACGAAACGAGTGGTTCAAAAATCGGATTCTTGATCAGACCACTCCCGAACAGCGGGCGAAGTACGTTGAGTATCGCAGGGCTGAGAGTGAGCGGCGAGAACAACTTGGTCTGCCCGATGGCTGGCCGCGATAGCGGGAACTGCGGCTATTCCCCCAATCACTCCCGGAAGCAATGGCTGACACGCTCGGACTACTTGCCGAAGCCGCTCAACTGGCTCGGGACCTCGGGTACGAGGTGCAAGAGGAAGCCCTTGGGGAAATGCCCGGTGGTCTCTGCCGAGTTGGGTCGGCACGAAGAATCCTGCTCAACATCGTCGATTCGCCAGCGGACCAGCTGGAGCAACTGCTGGAAATCCTCGCGGCAGATCAGGCCTGGTCCTCAGTCCCGGTCAGCAGGCTGCTCGCTCAGCGGCTGCGGCGAGGGTGATGGGGGTCGATAAAGTCTGCGGCTGTGAATCAGGCACTCGACCGCCCGGGGCGTACGGAACCGAATGCTCCTGCCGGCCGCCACTGCCTTGCGGAGGTGGCTCGCCCGGATGTCGATGGCCGGAACCTGCACTTGATCGGCCCGCAGCCGGTCGGCCTGCTCAGCAGCGAAGAGCTGCCCGAGGGCCGGTTGGGCAAGCAGGGCTTCAAGGTCGTCCACCCCCTGCCGAATAAGGGCGATTGGCCGGATCTGCTTGAGAAGCTGTCGCGGCTCCCGCCAAGTTGGCAGGCTGGCGAGGGCGTCGGCCCCGAGGATGAGCAGCAAATCATCCTCAGGGAACCGCTGCCGCAGGCTGCTCACCGTGTCGATCGTATAGCTGATGCCGCCCCGCTCGCATTCGTCTGGCAGCACGTCAAAGCCAGGCTGGCCGCCGACGGCCAGCCGCAGCATTTCCAGACGGACATCGCAGGGAGCAAGATCGGCAGCCTGTTTGTGCGGTGGCGTGGCAGCCGGCACAAACAGCACCCGATCGAGCCCGGCCTGCTCGCGGCAGCATTCTGCCATCACCAGATGGCCCTGGTGGACGGGATTGAAGCTGCCGCCGAAGATGCCCAGTCGTCGCGGCATACCGCTGCCTGCGTAAGTCAGAGTTCAGTACCATCAGGGGAGGGACGTCTATTCTGACGTCGCCGCCGCTTACCAGTTGTACTCTCCTCATGCCTGATCGTCCCGCCCCGCAGCGCGAACTCTTTGCCGGTCGGCCCGACTGGGAGGAGGATGACGTCCGGCAGGGAACGGTGGCGACGGTCGTGCTTCCGGAGGGTGTTGATAAGCCGCTCGACTATCTGGTGCCGCCGGAACTGGTGGCCCAGGTCGAACCGGGACGCCGGGTGCAGGTGCCGCTGGGCCGGGGCAACCGACGCCGCTTGGCCTATTGCGTGGCGGTCCGTACGGGTGAATTACCGCAACAGCCACTCAAGCAGGTGGCCGATGTCGAAGATGACAACCACACGGCCCGCAGCCGGGCTGCTGACGATGTCTCGGTCGAGGCGAGCAGTTCAGCGAGCACCGCCGTCTCACCGCTGTCGGCGAGAGCTTCCACCGCCCGCCGGCCCACCGCCAGCCAGCAGGCAGTGCTCACGGCGGCTGCGTCCCCCACTCCGCTCGACGAGTTGCTTGCCAAGTCGGGTACAAACCGCGGCGTCGTGAAACGGCTGCTGCAGGCTGGGCTGCTGGCCGAGCAGGGGGCTGTTGAACGTGAACCTAGCCCTGAACCGGCCGGTCCGTTACTGGAGACACCCGACCTGCCAACTCTGTCCGGTGACCAGCATCAGGCCCTCACCGCTATTCTCGATCCGCTTCGCGCAGGTCGGCACGAGACGGTCGTACTCTTCGGTGTTACTGGCAGCGGCAAAACTGAAGTCTATCTCCGCGCGGTGGCCGAGACGCTCACGCACGGGAAGCAGGCAATCGTATTGGTGCCCGAGATCAGCCTGACACCGCAGACCTGCGAGCGTTTCCGGTCAAGGTTTGGCCGGGTCGCCGTGCTGCATAGTCACCTCACCCCGGCAGAGCGGCATGCCCACTGGCGGGAGATCGCGGCCGGTCGAGTCAGCGTGATTGTCGGCGCCCGCAGCGCGATTTTTGCACCCGCCCCCCGGCTGGGGCTGATTGTGATCGATGAAGAACACGAGAACTCATTCAAGCAGGCGACAGCCCCGCGGTATCATGCCCGGGATGTGGCCGAATGGATCGCCCGGCGGGAGCAGGTACCGCTGGTGCTTGGTTCGGCAACGCCTGCACTTGAGACCTTTGCCCGCTGCCTCACCGGCGACTGGCGGATGTGCCGGATGCCTGACCGGGTGGGGGGCTCGCAATTACCGGCGGTGCTAACCGTCGACCTGCGGGACCGTAAGGCCCGGGCGAAGGGGGCGATCAGTCCGCGGCTGGCCGCCGGCATTGAGTGGGCGACCAAGGCTGGTGGGCAGGTTATGCTGCTGCTCAATCGCCGCGGTTTTGCCACCCACGTGCAGTGCCGCGCCTGTGGTCACGCCATCCACTGCCCGCAATGTGACCTCGGCCTGACCCTGCACCAGCCGGGCAGCCGGGGTATCTGCCATGGCTGTGGCCTCGTGACGAGGCTGCCAGCCAACTGTCCGGAGTGTGGAGTTGGTGACCTTGTCCACCGTGGCACTGGTACGCAGCGGCTGGAGGAGCAGGTGCGGGCCCAGTTTCGTGGCCTGCGGGTGGCCCGCATGGATACCGACACCATGCGGTCCCGAGGCAGCCACGAGCGCACCCTGGCGGCGTTTCGTGACCATGAGATCGACCTGCTTGTTGGCACACAGATGATTGCCAAAGGGCTCGACTTTCCCAATGTGATGCTCGTGGGCGTCATCAACGCCGATGCGGCGCTGCACCTGGCCGACTTTCGAGCTTCAGAGCGAACCTGCCAACTGGTGACACAGGTAGCGGGTCGCAGTGGCCGGGGGCCCCGTGGTGGCCGTGTAGTGGTGCAGACGAGTACGCCCGAGCATCCGGCGATTCGGGCGGCAGCTGCGCATGACTACGAAGCCTTCATTCGCAGTGAGCTGCCCATCCGCGAGGCGTTGCTTTATCCGCCATATGGCAGCGTCGTGCGTCTGGTGGTCCGCAGCCTGGATGATCAGGCTGCGGCCGACTGGGCCAAGCATCTTGTCGAGCGGCTGCGGAAGGCGGCGGAAGGAGCGTCAGCTGTCCGCATCCTCGGTCCCGCCCCGGCGCCCATCACCCGGATTCGCGACCGCTTTCGCTGGCATCTGCAGGTTCACGGACCAGACGGCGACCGGCTGCGGGAGCTCGTCAGCCGCGCGACTGCCAGCATCAAGACGCCCGACAAGGTCGCCTGGATCATCGACGTCGATCCCGTGGAGATGCTGTAGGGGGCGGAGGTTGGCTTCACGGAAAGCTCGGGCATCCTGCTAACCCTGTTCGGTACATAAGTTGCTGAGCAATCGAATGAGTACCAGACGACGCTCCGTCTTGGTGCAAGTGTTGATGGCGAGGCCCCACCCGTACCAGCGAGAAAAAGTCCGTGCTTTGAAGCCCGAAGCGCAAGCTAAGGGAAGCCTCGTTTTTTGAATCCAGACACGCATTCCCTCGGCTCGCGCCTCGGGCTTCCCGGAATTCCGTTCTGCTCAGCGGATTATCAAAAGCCGCAGCCCGGGGGACACGCAACGCTATCCCCGGGCTGGCGACTGTGGTTTCACCGTTCTGCAGTGCCTCAAAAACAACACAGAATCCGTGCCGAACACAACTGGCCTTGGGCGTATGGTACCGTTTGGCGAGGCTCGGGGGTCGGCGAACGCTCGAGGAGCGTTGGGCGTATCCTCGCCCGTGCGACGAGACTTTCGCCGCCCCCGAGCCGGCGGATTTCCGGTGACGCTCGATCACCTTGCACGCCGGTCCGGTCGCTTCCGCTCCCGGCTTCCGGTGAATCAAACACGGCCGGGGAGACGGCGGTCACCGTGCAGGCTGTTTGGCTCACTCCTGTCCACAGCTTCCGGGTAGGATGGGGGGCGAAGGTATTCAGCATGGCCTACAAATCGTTCAAAGAACTTCTCGGTGAAACCAGCCTCGAGCGGAAGTGCCGATTTCTGTTCGGGCTCTGCCTGCTTGTGCTGATCACCGGCAGTTTCTGGTGGTACGGCTCGCGGACGAAAGATCTTGTCTTCACCACCACCCGCAGCACCGGTCGGCATATTGTCGACGCGGTGATGATCAACTACCACTGGAAGAAGCTCGAGGCCGACAAAAAGTACACCAATCCGATTGAAACGCTCGGCAAGATGCTCCAGAACCAGCCTTATAGCTGGCGGATTCTCTCGCCTGATGCCTCGCCCGAAGAACTTGGAAGCTACACCCGCCTCGATGTGGCGATGGTCGACGTCTTTGCCGGCGAGCCGGCCCCAGAGCCCTCAGACGCTGCCATTGGGGGCGGCCCAGGGCTACCGAAAGGAACGGAATACCGGGAGTACCGCATCGGCGAAAGGGGGAACCCTGAGTACCACTACTACCAGCCGATCCGGGTGCAGCAGTCATGCCTGATCTGTCACGAGTACCGCGGGCCAGTGAGCAACAAGGCGGCCGATAGTCCGCCTGACCGTCCAAAATACGCCGAGGGCGATCTGATGGCAGTGGTCAAGGTCGTCATGCCCGATGCCACGACTCAGCAGGCTTTGCGCTGGAACTGGGCCATTCTGCTGACTACCGCGATCATCACCGTCTTCCTGGCGATGATCGCCGCCTACCTGATTGTGCGGTATGTCATCGTGAAGCCGCTTGAGCACCTGCGTGAGGTCAGCGACGAGGTGCGGCGGGGCAATGTGAATGCCAGGGCTGACATTCACACTGCGGATGAGTTTGAGGAACTTGGCGTTGCCTTCAACCGCATGCTTCGGGGGTTGGTTGAGTCGCAGGAGGAACTCCGCCAGGCCAATGAAAGTCTTGACGACAAGGTTGATGAGCTGGCTCGGGCCAATATGCATCTGTATGAAATGAATCGGCTCAAGAGCGACTTTCTCGCCACCATGAGCCACGAGCTGCGAACACCGCTCAACAGCATTATTGGCTTTTCCGATGTGCTCAGTTCGATCGAGTCGCTTGATGACAAGCAGAACCGCTACGTGCAGAACATACGGTCGTCTGGCCGGATGTTGCTGGAGATGATCAACGACATCCTCGATCTGGCGAAGATGGAGGCTGGCAAGATGGAACTGCGGATTGGCCGGTTTAACGTGGCAGCGGCCGTGTCGGCCCAGTGCGACATGCTGCGGCCGCTTGCCGAGCGGAAGCGGATTGACGTGTTCGCCGAGGTCGCACCGGGGCTCGAGGCAGTTGAGCAGGATCAGTCGAAGGTACAGCAAATCCTGTCCAATCTGCTCTCCAACGCGGTCAAGTTCACTCCGGAAGGGGGCCGGATTACGGTGACCGCGCATCCGGTTGACAACGGGGCAACCATGGTGCTTGAGGTGGCTGACACCGGGGTCGGTATTGCTCCAGAGGAGCAGCAGGCGATCTTTGAGAAGTTCCGGCAGAGCCGGGTGTTTCAGGCGGGCGATGACGCCATGACGCGTGAGATTTCCGGGACTGGCCTTGGCCTTTCAATCGTTCGCGAACTCTGTCGGCTGTTGGGTGGTGACGTCTCGCTGGAAAGCCACTTGGGCCGCGGCAGCCGCTTCACTGTGCGACTGCCGACGCGGCTATCGGCAACCTCCATCCAGCAGACGATTTCCTTGGCCGAGTCAGCGTGACAGCTGCCAATCAGAGCACGTACCAGAGTTTGATCGACGAATGCCATTAACCGAACAAAAAAATGCTGAAGTCATCCTCTTCACAGATGGGGCCTGCAGTGGCAACCCAGGCCCGGGGGGCTGGGCGTACCTCCTCCGGCATCCTGGGACGGGCCGTGAGACAGAGGCCTCGGGGTGTGCCCCAGACACCACCAATAACCGAATGGAGCTGACAGCGGCGGTGGAGGGGCTCAAACAGCTCAAGCGACCAACCCGGGTCGAACTGGTCACCGACAGTGTCTACGTTGGGACCGGGCTTTCCGATTGGATGCCGAAGTGGAAGAAACAGGGCTGGAAGCGGAAAGAGCGGGGCAAGCTTGTGCCGGTGAAGAACGAAGACCTCTGGCGGGAACTCGACCGGCTGGCCGCGATCCATGAGGTGCGGTTCAGCCACGTTGCCGGTCACTCGGGCCATCCCGAGAATGAACGCTGTGACGAACTGGCCGTGGCGGCGTATCAGCCGCTGCTGGCGCAGGCCAAGGCCAGGTGACCTGCACGACACTCGGTGATGGTCGAGATGGCCGAAGAGATGGATGAAGATGCTTCGGGGCCGGGGACGCAGCTCACCACGCGGCTTGAGCGGCTGCCGGGCGTCGGTTCGGCCCGGGCGGTGAAGCTCGCCAAGCTGGGGCTGGTCACCGTTCGTGACGCCCTCATGCACTTTCCTCGTGATTATCGCGACTTCAGTGGCAGCCACCGGGTGGCAGAGCTGGTCGTCGGTGAGCACGCGTCGTTGGCTGGAACAATCAGTGATGCCGCCCTGCGGACCACGGCACGCGGCCGGGCGATGCTGTCAGTGGTGGTAAGTACCGATGATGGAACGGTTCGCTGCGTGTGGTTCAACATGCCCTTCCTCGCCCCGCGATTTACCGTAGGTCGGCGGCTGGTGGTGGCGGGCCAGCCACGCCGCAGTGGCACGGTCTGGGAGTTTTCCCATCCGGAGGTTCGCTGGCTGGATGCTGACGAGGATGCCAGCCCCGTGGAGTGGCTGGCGGTCTATCCGCTCACCGAAGGCGTTCAACAGTCGCATGTGCGGATGGCGGTGCAGGCGGCCCTCGATCTGGCAGCCGACCGGCTGGAAGAATCTCTGCCGGAGCGGCTGCTTGCGGATAAGAATCTCCTGCCAATCGCCGCCGCGATCCGCTCGCTGCATCGGCCCGCGAGCCGGGACGCCCTCGACGCTGCCCGACGGCGATTTGTCTATCAGGAGCTGCTGATGCTGCAGCTGGCCCTGCGGCTGCACCGTGGGCGACAGGACGTGCAGCAGGCCGCACCTCAGATTCCCATCGACAGCCGGCTCGACAGCCGGATCAAGGCGGTCTTTCCGCACCCCTTCACGGCGGCCCAGGCCCGGGTCTGCAGCGAGATTGCCGCTGACCTCGGGCAGGCCACGCCGATGAATCGGCTGCTGCAGGGGGATGTCGGCAGTGGCAAGACCGCGGTGGCGGTCTATGCCATGTTGGCCGCTGCGGCGACGCCGGTATCCGAGCCCGCAAGTGCTGCAACCCCGGCTGCGGAGTCGTTGGCCGAGGATGCAGCATCGGCCACCAAGGTTCCACGATTGCAGGCGGCCATCATGGCTCCCACCGAGCTGCTGGCCCGGCAACACTATCAGACGCTCATCACACTGCTGGCCGCCCGCGGATCAGACCTTGAGGTGGGGCTGCTCGTCGGTGGACAGCCGGCAGCCATGCGACGGAAACTGCTCGCGCGGATTGCCGCTGGTGAGATCCAACTGGTGGTCGGCACTCAGGCTCTCATCTGCAGCGATGCCGGCTTTGCGCATCTGGGGCTGGTGGTCATCGATGAGCAGCATCGCTTCGGGGTGCTCCAGCGGGCTATGCTGCGGCAAGGAGCGGCTGACCCGCACATGCTCGTGATGACCGCCACCCCGATTCCGCGCACCGTCGCCCATGCGGTGTATGGTGACCTCGACATTTCGGTGATTGATGAGTTGCCGCCGGGGCGGCAGCCGGTGGCAACGTATCGGGTCGTCCCTGAGCAGACCGATCAGTGGTGGGACTTTTTCTGTCGCAAGCTTGGGGAAGGCCGGCAGGGCTATGTTGTCGTGCCAACGGTGGATGAGTCGGGCCGCGACGTGGCCAGCATTTCTTCCGCGTTTGAAGAACTGGCCAATGGTCCGCTGGAGGCCTTTCGGATGGGGCTGCTGCACGGCCGGATGAAGCCGGAACAGAAGGCGGGGATCATGGCCGACTTCCGTGACCACCGGTTCGACGTGCTGGTGGCGACGAGCGTGATCGAGGTTGGCATCGACGTGCCAAACGCCACGCTGATGACCATTCTCGACGCAGAGTCCTTCGGCCTGGCCCAGTTGCATCAGCTTCGCGGTCGGGTGGCCCGGGGCCGGGTGCAGGGCATCTGTGGGGCGGTCACCGGTTCGAGCGACGAACCAGTACCCCGGATTGACGCCTTCGTCTCGACAACCGACGGCTTTGCCTTGGCCGAGCAGGATCTGCTGCTCCGCGGGCCGGGTGACATTCTCGGGAGTCGGCAGAGCGGGGCACCGCCGCTCTATCTGGCCGATCTGCTCCGCGATGGTTCGGTGGTTGCCGAGGCCCGCCACGATGCACTGGCGATCTTCACGGCCGATCCAGCCCTCGCCGATCCTGCCTACGACCGGCTTAAGCGGGTGCTCACCGGTCGCTGGGGAGCGACACTCGATCTCGGCCTCGAGACGGTCGGGTAGTGGTCTGAACCGACCATCTCCCGAATGGGTTCGGTCGAGGATATTCGGAGATCATTCCCACGCCGCCGGTGCATTGCCCGTGCCATCTCGCCGGACCTTCGCCATCCGGTCTCCACTTGGTTTCCGACGCTACCCGATTGGCATGAGCGATGCCCCTTACCCATTCAATTCCGAAGCGAAAGTTTTGATGGTGCGTGTTCACGTATTTCGCAAAAAAGTCCGGTGCTTCCAAGCCCGAAGCGCACGTTTTGATGTCGCGCGTTCAGGGCGATCAGCAAAAAAGTCCGCCAAAAAGTACATGCTTTGAAGCCCGAAGCGCAAGCTGAGGGAAATCACGTTATCTGATCCCCGAAACCCATTCCCTCGGCTCGCGCCTCGGGCTTCCTTGGATTTCGGTTTCACTCAGCGCAACATCAAAACTCGCGCCTCGGGCTTCCTGGAGTTCCGTTCCGCTCAGCGCGTTATCAAAAGACACAAGCCGGGGGCCACGCAACGCTATCCCCGGGCTTGCGGCCGGGGATTTCACGGTTCTTCAGCAGCTCAAAAAAGGACACAGAATCCGTGCCGAACACCATTGCCTCAGAGGGCTTTTTCCACAGATCGCTAGACAATACGGCCAAAGATGATCACGGCCAGGAGCACCACGCCGAGGATGCCGACCAGCCAGATCGCCCATTCGAC
>RFVE01000520.1 GCA_009922585.1 Planctomycetia bacterium | reverse complement strand
GGTGATTTTTCCATCGCGTGGCGGCTGCGGCCAAGGTGTCTTCCCGGGCGGATAGGACTGGGGCTGGGCGGCCCGCAAATTCCTGACATGTTGGCGCAGCCAGGCGGGTGCTACAGCGTTCTCCTCGCGGCCGTAGACATCGGGCAAAGCCGGTTCCATGAGCTGTGTCAGCGGGCCAAGCGGTGGACGAGTTGCCGCCACCTCCGCCAGTCGCTTCTGGAGCGCTGCAACCAGTTCGGGGTGCGCTGCTGCAACATCTTCGCGTTCGGCAGGGTCCTTCTCCAGATCGTAGAGGGCAGAGCCAATAAGTTTGTGCTGGCCATGGCGAATGGTCGCTGGCCGCACACTTCCGGAGACTTCAACGATTACTTCCGTACGGCGGCTGGGCTGGTCATCAAGCAGGGTCTCGCGCTGATCGATCCCGTCTATCGGCAGGGACTGTTCCAGCGACCCACCAGCGAGACGAACAAGGGTCGGGTAGAGATCAGTGACGTGAAGGAGTTCTCCGTTCTGACCGCCAGCAGCAATCCTGCCCGGCCACCGAGCCACGAACGGCACCCGAATTCCCCCTTCGTAGGTCGTGTTCTTCGTCCCTCGCCATGGCCGATTCACCGCTTCGGTCAGCCCCCCATTGTCGTTTGTGAAGAGCACCAGGGTTTCCTCAGCGAGACCAGCCTGATCGACCGCCCCGACGATCCGTCCAACAGCCTCGTCAAGGCAACGAATTGCCGCTGACCGCTTATCGAGGTGCTGGTGCCTCGGGATCTCCTCGAGTGGACCGTGGATCGCATTGAAGGCGACGTAATGGAAAAACGGACGATTCGTTTTCCGGTCAGCAATCAGCCGGACCGCCTCATTGGCGATCAGGTCGGTAGCGTAGCCCTGCTCATAAACCGGCTGCTGGTCACGATGCCAGTCATAGACACAGAAAATTGCGGGCGCATTGTGAGGAATCGTGTAGTTGTTGTAGTCGATGCCCCACCCGTAGTGGCCATATTGGTGGTCGAACCCCTGTCCCATTGGGAGCTGTTCGGGCAACCATTCACCGAGATGCCACTTCCCGAGCAAGGCCGTCTCATACCCGACCTCCCCGAGCGCTTCGGCGAGGGTCCGCTCGGCGGCAGGAAGCCCATGAATCCGCCGGGTGGGTGTTCCATCAGGCAGACGGGCCAACTCCTGCCCGAGCAGTTGCAGGTAGCTTGGTTTTCCGAAGTCCTCGCTCCGCCAATCCATCCAACTCCGAAAAGGATACCGGCCAGT
>RFVE01000519.1 GCA_009922585.1 Planctomycetia bacterium | reverse complement strand
CAATCGACTTGGTCCGCTCGTCATCACTGTCGATCAGGTCAAACAGCTCGGCAGCAGCAGCCACCGCCCGCTCAGGCTGGCCGGCCTGAAGGGCTGCTCGGGCGACACAGCGACGCAGCAGCTGGGCGACCGGGTCGTCGTTGGTGTCGGCGTTGTCTTCGGCGTTGGCCCGCGTGGCGAGTGACCGTGTGGGCAGGGCGGTCTGCTCGAGGAACTGCTCCATGGCGTCGATCAGGCGATCGAGCGGCTGGGCCATGTCGGCCGCATCGGCCGGGCCGGCGTCGGCGACGCGGGAGAAGTCGATCAACGTGTGCAGCAGGGTCGCCGCCGGCCGCTGACTGGACCCCAGTTCGTTTTCCAACGGTACGGTCAGCCGCGGCCAGTGCGGGTCCTGCGGCCGCCACTCCTGCAGAATCACCACTGCAGCAAGTTGTGAGATGACCGGCGACCGGTGGATTCGCACCAGTCGGGCCAAGGGGCCGGCACCGGCATCGGCCTCCAGCCGGATCAGCCGGCTGAGCACCTTGAGCTGTTCGGAGAGGGGCTTGGTCGAAAAGCCATCGAGCAGATCGGCCACCGCCGGCGGATCGGTGGGACGCACCAGCGGCACGGTTTCAAGGATCCAGCGGGCCCGCAGGGCCACCTCCAGATCAGCCTGCTGGTCGGCCGCCGCCAGCAGCTGATCGATGGCCGACTCAGAAACCTCGGTCAGCCGCCGGGTGGCCGCTTCGCGAACGGCATACTCGCGGCTGCCGAGCTGCTCGACCAGCACCGCGATCTCAGCCGCATCGACCGGCTGCACTGGCACGGCCGACGTGGCCCAGACGGGGCAGGGTGAGAGAATACCCATGGCAAGCAGCAACCCACGCAGCAGCCAGAAGCGACGTTCAGTCGCGTTGACAGCGTCTGTCAGCATCGAATTCCTCCCGGCCAAGGGGTGTTGAAACCGCTCTGACACATCGTAGCGGAGGCGGCTAGGCTGCGTCGGGCTCGATGCCGAGGTCGCGGATGGTGACGAGGGGTTCGAGCGGAATGCCGCGGGCGGCGAAGGCCGCGGCGGCCCCGGCAAGCCGGTCGATTACCGTCACCACCCGCTCAACCTGCAGGCCGAACTCGGTGGCCCGGTCGATTGCCAGCAGCGATGAGCCACCGGTGGTGGTCACGTCTTCAACAATCACCACCCGCTGCCCCGGCTCGACCGGCCCCTCCACATACCGCTGCAGGCCGTGTCCCTTCGGCTCTTTGCGAACCATGAAGCCCTTCAGGG
>RFVE01000518.1 GCA_009922585.1 Planctomycetia bacterium | reverse complement strand
TGCAGCATGGTGGCGTGCAGGTCGTGAATCATGAACTTCTTTTCCACCACCCGATAGCCATAGTCGTCGGTGGCCCCGACCACGGTGCCCCCCTTCACGCCGCCGCCGGCCAGCCAGAGAGAGAAGGCCTGGGGATTGTGGTCGCGGCCGTTCTTACCCTGGGCAAAGGGGGTGCGGCCGAACTCACCACTCCAGACCACGAGTGTCGAGTCAAGCAGCCCCCGCTGCCGCAGGTCACTGATCAGGGCGGCAATCGGCTGATCAACCGCCCGGGCGTTGTTCTCGTGGCCAGCCTTGAGGTTGCCGTGCTGGTCCCAGCGGTCGCCGCTGACCTTCGGGCAGGTGAGCTCAATGAATCGCACGCCCCGCTCGACCATCCGGCGGGCCAGCAGGCACTCGGTGCCAAAGATCTGGGTCGGCTTGTAGTCACTCTCCAGCCCATAAGCCCGCTTGGTACCGGCAGTTTCACCGGCTAGATCGAGCAGGTCGGGCACTTTGGTCTGCATCCGGTAAGCCAGCTCTTGGTTGGCGATGGCACTTTCAAGGGCATCAGGCGGCTGGCCACCGGTCGCCAGCCGCCGGGCAAAGCCCTGGTCGAGCCGGCGGGCCAGGTCGAGTTTGGCAAGCTGGTGCGACTGATCCTTTTCCTGGGGCTGCACGTTGGCCAGACCGACGGCATTCGGCTTGACGACAGAACCCTGATAGGTCGCGGGCAGGAAGCCGTTGGTGAAGTTGTCGAGGCCACCGGGTGGAATCAGGCCGCCGTTGAGCACCATGTAGCCGGGCAGCTCATCGTTCTCGCTGCCGAGGCCATAGGTGGTCCAGGCTCCCATGCTCGGCCTGCCCTGCAGGCCACTGCCAGTGTGCAGAAAATAGTTGGCGTTGGTGTGCTCAGGAAACTCACTGGTCATCGAGCGGATCACCGCGAGTTCATCGATCACACCACCGATGTGCGGAAAGAGATCGCTGACCGGAATGCCACTCTTGCCGTAAGGCTTGAACTGCCAGGGGCTCGGTAACACCGTGCCGACGTTGTTGAACTGGGTGGCGTCAACCTTGAACAGGCTGTGGGGATCCTTACCGGCGTCCTGGGCCAGCCGCGGCTTGGGGTCAAAGCTGTCAACCTGTGAGACGCCACCATCCATATAGAGGAAGATCACGCTGGTCGCCCGGGCTGGATGATGCAGCGTATCGACCACACCCGAGGAGGCCCGGGCTGCATCGCGATGCAACAGCGCGGCGGCGGCGATGCCGCCAAACCCACACGAG
>RFVE01000517.1 GCA_009922585.1 Planctomycetia bacterium | reverse complement strand
TACGCGGTCACTTTGTTTGTTGGGGGCAGCGGATAAACTTGTCGCGAAGAAGGGTGAAACATATCTCCCGAGCCTCTTGAAAGAATCGATTCGTGTATTGCAGCAACGCCATCCCAGGAGCGTGTGACCATGCGTCAGTTCAATCGACTCGTTTGCCAGGTGGCCCTCCTTGGCCTGGTCCTTAGCGGTCGGGGTCGCCAGGCAGCAGCTGAGCTCCTGCCGAACCAGCTTACCGAGGCTGAACGCCGCAGCGGCTGGCAGCTGCTGTTCGATGGTGCGTCACTCGATGGCTTCAAGGGGTACCAAAAAGATTCACCGGGCAACGGCTGGCAGGTTCGGGACGGGGCGATCGTACGGGCTGATCGTGCCGGTGACCTGCTGACCAGCGAAACCTTCGACAGCTTCGAACTCCAGCTGGAGTACCGGATCAGCCCGGGGGGCAACAGCGGCCTGATGTTCCATGTGACCGAGGATGCCGACCGGCCTTGGCAGACCGGGCCGGAGGTGCAGATTCTCGACAATGCGACCGGCAAGGATCCCCAGCAGGCCGGCTGGCTCTATCAGCTTTTTCAGCCCAAGCCTCCCGCGTGGGCTGCCCGACTCGAGCGGGCAGCGGGGCTGACCGCTGGAGACGTTGTCGATGCGACCCGGCCGGCGGGTGAATGGAACCATCTCTATCTGCGGGTGACCCCGGGCTCAGGCGAGGTCTGCCTCAATGGCGTCAGCTATTACAAGTTTGTCGTCGGCAGTGATGACTGGAACAAGCGGGTGGCCGCCAGCAAGTTTGCCGGGTATCCGCAGTTTGGCAAGACCGGCGCGGGGCACCTCTGCCTGCAGGACCATGGCGATGAGGTCGCCTTTCGCTCGCTGAAAATTCGCCGGCTGCCCGACGGCAAACTGCCGCAGGAACCAAGCGACGGCATGCTGCCGGTGGCCGCGGTGCCAGCCTTTCCTGAGATCGAATGGCAGGGCTGGTCAGCTGAGTCGGATGACGGCAAACCGGTGCCGCCACTGCGGCCACTCCTGCTGACCCATGCCGGGGACGGGTCGGGCCGGCGATTTGTCCTCGAGCAGTCGGGCATGATCCATGTGATCGACGCCGGCGGCCGCCGGGCCCAGCTGTTCCTCGACCTGCGGCAGGCGACCCGGCCCTGGAACAAGGCCAATGAAGAGGGCTTGCTGGGCCTCGCGTTTCACCCCCGGTTTGCGCAAACGGGTGAGTTCTTCGTCTGCTACAGCCCCGTCGCCAGCCCCAAGGCCGACCGGGTGTC
>RFVE01000516.1 GCA_009922585.1 Planctomycetia bacterium | reverse complement strand
TGGAAGGCGGCTGAAAGCAGTTCGTTCTGTTCAAGGTCGTGGCTTTTCTTGGAACCGGTGGCGGGGCTGGCGGCGCTCTGACGGCAGACGCCCGAGAAGGGGAGCCGGTCGAAGAGTCGTTCGCCGAAGTGAATCCGCAGGAACCGCCAGGCCCCCATGTTCTCGGGCTCTTCCTGAACCCAGATCACCGGGGTGCCGTCGGCATAGCCGGCCAGGGCCTCTTCCAGCGGCTTCCGCGGCAGCGGATAGAGCTGCTCCAGCCGCACAATCGCCACGTCCTGTCGCTCGAGCTCTTCCCGCCGTTTCTCGAGTTCGTACGTGACTTTGCCGGTGCACAGCAACACCCGGCGGATGCCCTCCGGCGGCCGCCCCGATCGGTCAGGAATGACCCGCTGAAAGCTGCCCTCCGCCAGGTCCTCGAGGCTCGAGACACACTTGGGATGCCGGAGCAGGCTCTTGGGTGTCATCACCACCAGAGGCTTCCGCCAGATCCGCAGCACCTGCCGGCGGAGGCAGTGAAACAGCTGGGCCGGCGTCGTCGGCTGGACGACCTGGATGTTGTCCTTGGCCGCCAGCAGCAGGAACCGCTCCAGCCGGGCGCTGGAATGCTCCGGCCCCATGCCTTCAAAGCCGTGGGGCAGCAGCATGACGATGCCTGAAAGTCGGTTCCACTTGTCCTCGGCCGAGACGATGAACTGGTCGATCACCACCTGGGCGACGTTGACGAAGTCGCCAAACTGCGCCTCCCACATCACCAGCCCATCGGGGCAGTCGAGGCTGTAGCCGTACTCAAAGCCGAGCACCCCGGACTCTGAAAGCGGGCTGTTGTAGATCTCGACCGGCGCCTGGTCAGCCGACAGGTGGGCCAGCGGGCAAAAGGTGTCGTCAGTGACCCGATCGTGGATAACCGCATGCCGATGGCTGAAGGTACCCCGCTCGCTGTCTTGCCCGGAAAGCCGCACCCGCAGCCCCTGCACAGCCAGGCTGCCCATCGCCAACGCCTCGGCGGCCGACCAGTCGAGCGGCTGGGTGCCATCGGCCATTGCCAACCGGGCATCGAGCAGCTTGCGGATCTTGGCATGCGGCTCAAAACCACCTGGCAGTACGACCAACTGTCGCAGCAGGTCGGAAAGGAGTTCACGGCGGACCCCGGTCTCGACATCGGCCGCCTCTTTCTCACGGCCGCCGATGTAGAAGGCCCAGACGCCGGCGACGTCGCTGCGGTGGACGTAGTCCTCCCGTTTGGCGGCCGACAGTTCCGCATCGAGCCG
>RFVE01000515.1 GCA_009922585.1 Planctomycetia bacterium | reverse complement strand
ACTTCGCGAACGATGCTGCGGCAGAAGAGGTCAACCGCCTCGGCTGCCGCCGGGCTGTCGCTGGCGAGAAGGAGCTGCAGGTCGCTACTGATGCCCGAAACACCGAGCAGGCCCGACTCTTGTGTCAGCAGTTGCTCAGCCTCAGCGACCGACAGCCCAAAGCGGCTCAGGAGTGCCAGCACCGCCCCCGGCCCGATTGAGCCCGACCGTGTCGCCATCACCAGGCCGTCGAGTGGCGTGTAGCCCATGGTGGTCGTGATGCTACGGCCATCAAGCACGCCGCAAAGGCTGGCCCCGGCGCCAAGGTGAGCCAGCACCGTCCGCTGCGGTAGCCCGCCCGGCAGTTGCCGCATGCGGCCAACGATGGATTCATACGAAATCCCGTGAAAGCCGTACCGCTTGAGGCCGGCCTCATGGAAGCGGCGGGGCAGAGCCAGCCGGCGGGCCTCCGGCGGACACGTCTGGTGAAATGCCGTGTCAAAGCAGGCGACCTGCGGCACACCCGGCAGTCGCTTGAGGACCAGTGCAATCGCCGCCAGGTTGTGCGGCATGTGCAGCGGTGCCAGCGGCACGAGTCCTTGCAGCGTCTCCAGCACCGCCGGCGTAATGCGGGCCGGCCCGCTGAAGGCTTCACCGCCGTGCACCACCCGATGACCGACGGCCGCAACCGCTGCCACCCCGACCGCCTTGGCAACGGTATCAAGCACCAGTGCCAGACCAGCCGCATGAGACTCAGCGACGGGCAGCCCGACCGCTTGCTCGATCTGCCCGTGTTCACCGCTCACTCGCAACCGCGGCGAGCCGCCGAGCCCCGAAAGCTCACCCGTCAATTGCGGAGAGCCGAGCCGGCCCAAATCAACCGGCCACTGATACGCAGCAAACTTGACGCTGCTGGAGCCGGCGTTAAGCACGAGGATGACGCGTCGGTCAGGCATCTATTGTTCACCTAACCGCCTTCGACTTCGTCTGCACCAGCAAACTGGCCAGCGCGCAACTACGCACCCGAGCGTCGACAGGATCGGCTCGGCTGGTCAACACGATTGGCACACGGCCGCCTAACACGATGCCCGCCGACTCGGCTTCGGCGAAATACTCAAGCTGCTTGGCCAGCATGTTGCCGCTTTCGATGTCGGGTACCACCAAGATGTCAGCCTGACCCGCAACGGGTGAGCGGATGCCCTTGACGTCGGCGGCAAACAGCGAGACCGCGTTGTCGAAGGCGAGCGGACCATCAAGGATGCCGCCGGTGATCTGGCCGCGGTCGGCCATCTT
>RFVE01000514.1 GCA_009922585.1 Planctomycetia bacterium | reverse complement strand
GTGACCTGCCAGTTGCGGCCAAAGGCGGTGAAGTCATTGACGTAGGCACTGCCGAGATAGACCTGCAGGGTCTGGTTGATTGCCGCGATCGAGACACCAGCCGCCTTGGCCTTGGTGCGGTCGATGTCGATGAAAAGTTGCGGTTGGTTGGCTCGGAATGTGGAGAACAGCCCGACCAGGCCCGGCTGGGCAGTGAGCGCCCCTGCCAGCTCGGTGGTTGCCTGTTCCAGTACCGCCGGCCCGTGGCCGGTGCGGTCGCGGACCTGCAGCTTAAAGCCACCAGTGTTGCCCAAGCCATCAATTGGTGGGGCATTAAAGACCACACACTGGGCGTCACGAATGACAGCAAAGGCCTGTCGCAGCTTGCGGGCAATTGCGAAGGCCGACTTGTTGGGATCGATCACCCGGCTGGCGAAGGGATCGAGCACGACAAACATGCCGCCGGTGTTTGACAGGCTGACGCCGGAAAGCAGCGAATAGCCCGAGACGGCGATCGTGTGGGCCACGCCGGGCGTCTCGCCGGCCAGCTGCTCCAGCCTCTTGACGACCCGGGCGGTTCGCTCTTGGCTGGCACCTTCGGGCAGTGTGGCGTTGACCAGGAGATAGCCCTTGTCCTGCTCAGGAATGAAGCCAACCGGTACGGTGGTGAAGCCGAAGTACGTCAGCCCCATCAGGGCCACATAGGCCCCGACCATTACGATGGCGATTCGCAACAGGACTCCCACCACCGCGCCGTAGACGCCAGTGGTGACCTCGAAAAACAGATTGAACAGCCGGAATAGCCCCGCCAGCACCAGGTTGACCAGGGGCGCGATGACAGCGGCTGCCGTGAAGCCGACAGTAAAGACCGCCAGCCGCAGGCCCCAGTCCGCCAGTGGCGAGGCCCCAGCGGCAAGCCCGGCCCAGACGACCGCAAGGTCTTCCCCTAGCCAGATCGCTGCCAGACCGCCGAGTAGGCCGATGACCATGCGGGGCAGTGGGCTGGTGCCGGCTGTGGAGGCAGCCGGCTGGGCCGCATCTTGGTGGCCGGCAAACAAAATCGCCGCCAACGCCGGTGAGAGCGTCAGCGAGTTGACGGCTGAGAATGCGGTGCTGGCTGCGATCGTGATGGCGAACTGCCGGTAGAACTCGCCGCTGATGCCGGTGATGAAGGCGGTCGGCAAGAACACCGCCGCCAAGACGAGGGCGATGGCGACCAGTGCGCCGCTGACCTCTCGCATTGCCTGGCGGGCCGCCTCGCGGGCCGGCTTGCCCTGGCTGATCAGCCGCTCGACGTTCTC
>RFVE01000513.1 GCA_009922585.1 Planctomycetia bacterium | reverse complement strand
GGGGATTTCGACGGCGTCCCAGCCGCCGATGCCACGGCGAATCGCATAGGTCCGGGGGTCGTACTTGTTGTCAGGTCCGAAAATGAACGGCGGTGCCAGCCGGTACTGCGGAATGCCTGCCAGATTCTGGGGGGCACCGTAATCAAAGAAGGGGATGTTCCGGCGATACTGGTTGATGGTGTCGTCGTCGATCTGGTCGTAGAGCGGGAACTGGTCGAAGCTCTGGGTGGCGTCGGCGTAGGAGAACTCGGCCTCGAAGATCACCTTGTGGGCAAGGCCGTGGAGGTTCCAGAGCCGGCTTTCAACATTGTTGTCGGCGGTCCACATCGGCAGGCTGGACCGGATGCCGACCTGGCCATAGGCCCGGTTGATCGGCTGCTGGTTGAGATCCTGCCCCCAGTGGCCGAGTTCGCCGAGGGCGTAGGGCACCAGCTTGACCGGCCCGGCCTGGAAGGGCAGGTCGATCTCCTGCCGTGTCACCAGCCGCTCGCCAATCACATTGTTTTCGTAGGGCAGCAGGGTCCAGATATTGAGGCCGGCCTGATTCTGCGGTGCCCGACCGCTGCCTGGAAATGTCGGCGGTGGCTGCGGCTCGCTCTGCCGCACATAGCTGATGCTTGAGTGCTCGTACCACGACAGGGCATCCCGCAGCAGCGGCTGGGCGATCCAGTGATGGTCCAGCCGGGGCCACCACTCACTCTGGGTGAAGAAGGGATCGACCCGCAGGCTGGTCAGCAGCCGCAGTTGGCGGTTGTCGGTCGGCCGCCGCAGGTCGAGCCAGGTCCGCTGCTCATAGCCTTCCTCCCACTCCGACTCGTAGTACTCCTCGAGGAAGTTGATGTCGCTGATCCAGCCGGCCGCCCCGCGGGCCTGCCAGCCGGCGACCAGATCCTGCCGGTGCCGCCAGAAGGCTCGGCCGCGGAAGGCATTGGGAAAGTTCGAGTAGATGAAGTCGTTTCGCTGAAGGCCGAGTCGGTCGATGCCGCGGTCAACCACAAACCAGGCGTCGGCAACACCATTGGCCGGGGTGGCCAGGCCGAGGAACTGCGGCCGGTTGTAGATCAGTGAACTCCCGAAGCCCGGCCCCCGCAGGCTGAGGTAGTCGACATTGAAGTCCCAGTCGACCCCAGGCGGAGCCCGGCGGACACCAAATACCTGGAAGACGTCCCAGCTGGTCAGCACCTGGGTGCCGAAGATCTGGTCGTTTTTTACCTTCACGTCATTGATGTAGAAGGTCGGCTTCTTGGCGTTCGTCGCCAGCACCGGCCACCAGAGCACCGG
>RFVE01000512.1 GCA_009922585.1 Planctomycetia bacterium | reverse complement strand
CCCTTGATGCCGCCACCGGCCATCCAGACCGTGAAGGCTCCAGCGTTGTGGTCGCGGCCCTTCCCCTGGGCTGCCGGCTGGCGGCCGAATTCGCTGGAGCAGATCACCAGGGTGCTGTCGAGCATGCCCCGAGCCTTGAGGTCGCTGATCAGGGCGGACGCACCACGGTCGAGGATCGGCCCCCAGTAGCCGTGGTCACGCACGAGGTCTTCGTGGGAGTCCCAGTTGGGCCGGATCGGCTCGCTGCCATCGGTCACCTCAGGCGCGGAGAGCTGCAGCCGAGCGGCCAGTTCATAGGCGGCGATGCGGGCAGCCAGTTCGCTCTGCTCGGCCCGGGGCTCGAGATGCCGCTGGTTGAGCAGGCTGAGAAACTCACGGCCCGCCGGCTCACCCGCCATGATCTGCCGGTCGGCCTCAGGCGGAAACAGATCGGCAATCGGGGGCTTGTCGGCTGCGGTCTCGATCACGGTGCCTTGGTGGATGGCCGGCAGAAAGCCGGCTCCCCAGTTGATCGGTCCGCCCGGCGGCAGCCCCCGCATGTCGGGCAGCACGACGAAGGCTGGCAGGTCGTCGGCCTCGCTGCCCAGTCCGTAGGTGACCCAGGCCCCCATCGAAGGAAAGCCGGGCAGGATGAAGCCGCTGTTGGCCATGAACATCGCCGGGCCGTGCAGGGCGGTCTTGCTCTGCATCGAATGGATGAAGGCCAGCTCATCGACGAGCCCGGCGAGATTCGGCAGCAGGTCGCTGACCCAGCGGCCGCACTCGCCATGCTGGCGGAAGGGCCAGTAGCTCGGCTGGCAGTTGCCCGGCTTGGAGGCGAAGAACTGCACTTCGCCACTGGTGTCAAACGGCGTGCCGGCCCGCTTCACCAGTTCCGGCTTGTAGTCGAAGGTGTCGAGGTGCGAGAGGCCGCCGGGGCAGAAAATCTGGATGACCGCCTTGGCCTGGGCGGGAAACATCGGCGGCTTGGGGGCGAGCGGATTCGCCACGGCCGGGCCAGCGACGCGAGCCGCCGCGCAGGCCTGTTCCTCAGCCAGCAACGCGGTCAGGGCGACCCCGCCGAGGCCCCCACCGAGTTCCCAGAGAAAATTCCGCCGCGACACCGGGGCGGCATGCCGCTGACAGGGAAAGGCAGAACGTGGCATCAGGGCTCTCCTCCGACAGTCCGCATCAGTCAGACCACATCAGTCGATCGTCACAAACTCGTTGGTACTCAGCAGCATCCGGCAGAACTGGACGAGATCTTCAGCAGCAATCAGCTGGACGGCGGCGGCCAGTTCTTCCGC
>RFVE01000511.1 GCA_009922585.1 Planctomycetia bacterium | reverse complement strand
CGGCGGATCAGCGTGCGTGGGTCGGCCTCGGGGTTGAAGCTGAGACCCTGCTCGGCCAGCCGCCGGTCGAGAAAGGCATCGATCGGGCTGGTCACGCGGCGGTCGGCAGGCCGTTGCGGTACTGCCGGCTGCTCGACCGGCTGGAAGGCCCAGTGGTCGGCCCCCTTGGCAGGCTTGGCCTCGGCCTGCGGCAGCAGCGAGGCTGGCAGCGTTTTGACCGCGTCAGGCCAGGCGGCCCCGGCCAGAATCCAGGCCTTGACCGCAGCCTGTTCTGCGGCTGACAGCGGCTCGCCGTCCGCCGGCATCCGCAGTTCTTCGTCATCGCTGACGATGCGGGCGAACAGTTCACTGGCGGCAGGATCACCCGCCACGATGCCGACGGCCCCGGAGTCACCGCCGGCGAAGGCGTGGTCACGATCGTCAATGCGGAAGCCGCTTTCGGCATCGACCGGTCCGTGGCAGCTGCCACACTTGGCTGCCAGGAGCGGGGCGATCGTCGTCTGAAAGCTGTCTGGCGCGGCCAGGGCCGGGCTGGCGAAAGCCAGCAGCCAACAGGCCGCAGCGATGCGCAGCGGAGTGACCTTACGGCGTGTTCGATTCATGATGGGCCTTCGTCAGGGAGCAACGGGCCGGGTGAGACGATTGGGAGGGCGGCCCGTAGGCTGCAGTGCGGCAACCTTGCATTAATTTTTAATTATCGGTCCAACCTCGGGCCTGTGACACGTTTCGGCCGGGAAATTCTTTACACTTTTTGTTTTCGGCCGCTTTCCGCCCGGGGCCTGGCATCATTCGGATAGCGATTCATTGTGCCCCCAGAAGGACTGGGTTGAGGAATGGTGATGCTGACAGGGCAGGGGGTTGGAAGCCCTCGCAAGCCTGCGCTCTTCATGGCAGCCGTCGGCCGCTGCGTTCTTGGCCGCGGTCTTGACTGTGTGGTCGTTTTCAGCATCAGCTGGCTCGCCGGGCTGGCCATGGCGAATGCGTCTGAGCCGCCGCTGCTGACCACCGCCGCGGCGATTGCCCAGTCAAGCCTGGCCGAAGATGCCGAACCCCCGGCAATCCGGCTGCAGGCGGTGGTCACCTTCACCGACCGTGATGGAGGGATCTTCCTGCGTGATGCCACCGGCAGCACGTTCATTTTAGCCCAGTCGGAGAACCCTCACCTGCCACCCGGGACGCGGGTGCTGGTCGAGGGGGTGCTGCACCGCGGGCTGTTTATCAACGGCATTCGCCACTCCCGAATTGAGCGGCTGGGGACCGGCCCGGTTCCTGAGCCCAAACCAATCACGC
>RFVE01000052.1 GCA_009922585.1 Planctomycetia bacterium | reverse complement strand
CATCTTGCAGCAGCTGGGCCTCGATGCCGACGCCTTCGGCTCCAGTACCGGGCCGCTGACGGAACTGGGCTGACCGGTCGTGACAAGAATCGAAGCGGTGTTGCAATTCAAGGCGGAGCGGCAGATTTTCTGGGAAATGTGCTCGTCCAGTCGTCACGCTGCTGGCGTCAGTTGACGCCAGCCAGGCTGAGCCGGGCGGCCTTCGTGATGGCGACAACTGCCGGATGGGCCAGCCGCTTCTCGACTGAGATGGCGTAGAACCGTTCCCGCAGGTGTTCGTCCCGGCCAATCACGCTGACCCGGTACATTCGGCGAACATCAGCCTCAACCGCAGTCGGGGCAAGGAACACGCCTTCCCCCTCGGCGCCAAAGGCCTTGAGCAGGCCACTGTCGGAGAACTCACCCCGGACAAGCGGGCGAATGCCGAGGCCATCAAACCACTGATCGACCGCCGACCGGAGGGCGGCGTTCCCAGCCGGCAGCAGCATTGGGGCACCGTCGAGCGACCGGGGAAAGCCCCGCCGCAGCCGTCGGGCCAGGTCGGTTCGGGCGAAGAAGCTGACACCGCAGTCACCCAGAGCATGGTTGAAGGCCCGCATGCCCAGCCGGGGGTTGGCCGGGTAATCGCTGATGACGACATCGAGCTCGTGCAACGCCAGCTGTGCCAGCAGCCGGTCGGGGTCGCCGTCGATGCAGGCGACCAGCACGTCTTCTCCCGCCAACCGCACCCCGGGCATCAGCAGTCGATGGACAATCAGCTTGCTCAAGGTGTCGGCGACACCGACTACCAGCCGGAGGCTACCCCCTGTGCCCCGGCCAGCGACGGCATCGGTCAGCTCTCGGCCCAACGAAAAGATCTCGTCGGCATAGCGATAGACCGTGCGGCCAGTGTCGGTGAGCACCAGCGACCGGCCCCGGCGTTCAAAGAGCTTGGCCTTGAGCGACTGCTCGAGCTGCTTCAACTGGCTGCTAACTGTCGGCTGGGTGAGGTGCAGCCGGCGGCAGGCTGCAGCAATGCTGCCCTCGCGGGCGACGGTCCAGAAATAGAGCAGGTGGTGGTAATTCAGCCAGTCCATCGCTTCGGTAACCCATAGAATTTTTCTATGAATTCTATCGGAACATTCATGTGTGTCGAAGTGATTTGCCAACCCTAATCATGTCGATACAGGGGTGGCGAAACGGCTCACCACCCACCGTTGGCTCCCCCCAGGTTATTTGGAGAGAAGTGCTATGATTTGGTCACTCAAGCAAGTTGGTGGTCGGGTGCCTGCTGCCTGCGTTGCCCACATTGAGCGAAGGTTGCAGTTTGCCCTGGCCCGGTTCAGCGGTCATATCCAGCGGGTGCAGGTGGTGCTGGAGGATCAGAACGGCCCTCGCGGTGGTCTCGACAAGAACTGCCGCATGGTGGTGCGGCTCAGAGAGGCTGGTGACGTGGTGGCCGAGGTGACTGACGTCAACTGGGAGGTCGCGGTCGACCGGGCAACCACCCGAGTCGGTCACACAGTGGCTCGCCGCCTTGCCCGCCGCCGGGCCAACCGGCGGATTGCCCGTCCGCTGTCGAAGGTGAGTCCCGGAGTCAAGCCATGGTAAATGCGGTGGCAGCACCCCACCCGGTAGCAGAGCAGCCCGGCCACCGCCGTCGTGCTGCCATGCCGCCGGGGAAGCGGCCCTGGAAGCGGCTGACGGAACTGCTCCAACTGGAGTGGACCGATGTCTTTACGCTGCTGGCCTTTGCGCTGGGTGTGGGGCTGTTGTCACTGGTTGCTCCGGCGGCGATCGAGGCGCTGGTCAACACGGTCGCCTTCGGCATCCTGCTCTGGCCGGTCTTTGTGCTGGCGATGGTGATGTTCGGCCTGCTGTTTGTCTCGGCATCTCTCCGAGCAATGCAGACCTATGTGGCTGAGTGCCTGCAGCGGCGGCTGTTTGCCCGGACAGCGCTGAGCTTTGCTGACCGGCTCAGTCGGACCAGCATCGCCTCGTTTGACAATGCGAACCGGGCCGACATCGTCAATCGGTTCTTCGAAGTCTCAACGGGCCAGAAGTCGATCGCCACGCTGCTGGTCGAGGGGATCGGCATCATCATGATGACGATGGTCGGCCTGATCGTCCTTGGCTTCTACCATCCCTACCTGCTCACCTTTGCCTTGGTGCTGGCGGGCCTTGTCGTCTTTATGCTCGTCGGCCTCGGGATTGGCGGTGTGAAATCGAGCATCGCCGAAAGCTATGCCAAGTTTGACATGGCTGCCTGGCTCGAGGAGATCGCCCGCTGCCCTCACACCTTTCGCAGCGGTGAGGGGGCGATGCTGGCGATCGACCGGGCTGACATCCTCGCCGACCGGTACGTTTCGGCTCGCAAGCGGCATTTTTCAATCATCTGGCGGCAGACGCTTTTTGCCCTGATGCTTGAGGCGGTCGGCAGCACGGTGCTGCTGGGCCTGGGCGGCTGGCTCGTGATCAATCGGCAGCTGACGCTGGGCCAGTTGGTGGCGAGTGAACTGATCGTCACGCTGGTGCTGGCTGCGCTCTCAAAGATCGGTAAGTACGTCGAGATCTTCTATGACCTGCAGGCGACGCTCGACAAGCTCGGCGTTCTCGACACGCTGCCGCCGGAGCCGATCTCGGGAGAGCGACTGGATGATGGCGGGCCGCTGGCTGTGGTGGCTGAACTGCCAGGCTCTGACGGCCGCCTCCGTCGGCTTGAGCTGACTCCGGGCGAGCGGGTGGCGGTGGTCGGCGCCCGGGGCAAGACCGAACTGCTGGAAACCCTTGGCCTGCTACGGCTTCCCCAGGAAGGCCTGCTGGAGTACGACGGCATTGATGCCCAGTCACTCGACCTGGCTGCCACCCGTCAGCAGGTTGCCTACGTGGGTCGGGCCGAAGTCTTTGCTGGCACTCTTGAGGAAAATATTCGCCTCGGTCGTACCTGGCTCACGGCATCGCAGGTTCGCCGGGCCCTCGACCTGGTCGGCCTTTCTGACCGTGTCGCCCGGCTGCCCGATGGCATGCAGACGCTGCTCAACCCTGACGGTCAGCCCTTTTCCAACAATGAGATTGCCCGGCTGGCCGTGGCCCGAGCAATTGCCGGACAGCCCCGGTTGCTCCTGATTGTCGGCATGCTCGACGCGTTGGCGGTCGAGGCCTGCCCGAACCTGCTCGATGCCATTTTTGACCCCGAGGCGAGTTGGACACTGGTAGTGGTGACTGCCCGGAGTGACATCCGCCAGCGGTGTGACAGGGTGGTGGAATGGACATGAACCGAAAAAACCGTGGGTCCCGCCGGCCCGAACACAGTCCGCAGGATCGGGCATCGCTGGCGCATACCGTCACGCCCCGGCCGGTGCGGTGGCTGGCTCGCTTTGTCTTCCTGATGTTCCTGTCCATCCCATTTGTACTGGCCTTTGTGCCTTGGCAGCAGACGGTGATCTGCCGGGGCACGATCGTCGCCTATTCCCCGGTGGAGCGGATGCAGGTGCTCACCGCCAGGGTTTCTGGACAGGTCGAGAAATGGCATGTCGTTGAGGGAAGCCGGGTAAAGATGAACGATCCGCTGGTCGATATCGAAGATAACGATCCGGCGCTTGCGGACCGGCTTGAGGCCCAGCGCCGGTTTCTGGCCGGCCGGCTTGAGGCGGCCCGACAGGAGTTGGCCGAGTTGCAGGCGGCGGCTGCGGCGCAAGAAGCGGCCCGAGCGGCGGCCGTCAAGGCAGCGGAGGCAAACCGAGATGCGGCGGCCAAGGCAATCGACGTGGCGGAGCAGGCGAAGGCCAACGCGACCTTTTCGCGAGACTTCGAGCTCAACCGCTACGAGATGTTCGACGACCTGTTCACCAACCCGCGTTTCGGAGGCCTGGAGAGCAAACTGTCGCGGGATGAGGCCCGGATGCGGGCTGACCGGGCCGTCACCGACACCGAGCAGGCCGACGCCCAAGTCTCCCGCGCTCAAGCAGCTCTGCTCACCGCCGAGGCCAACATTGTCCAGGCTGATGCCGCTGGCCTCTCGGCAATCGCCGTCGCCCACAGTAATGCCCGACAGGCAGAACAGGATCTCTTCGGCATCGAGCGGGACATTCAGGAAATTGACAACCGAATTGAACGGTTCAAGGCGCGGCGGGTGGTGGCTCCCTGTGACGGGGTCGTCTATCGCGTGGCCGCCAACGTGAGCCGAGGCGGGCAGTACGTCCGAGAAGGCGATGAACTGTGCACGATCGTGCCCGACACCAGCGACCGGGTGGCCGAACTGTTTCTCGACGGTGTCGATGCGCCGATTGTGCTCGCTTATCGCGACCGGGCCGGCGAGATGCCGCACGTGCGGCTACAGTTCGAAGGCTGGCCCGCGGTCCAGTTTTCCGGTTGGCCCGAGACGGCAATCGGCACGTTCGGTGGCCGGATCAGGCAGGTCGATGCGGCCAGCGGTATTGCCGGCCAATGCCGCATTCTCGTCGAGCCCGATGCCGTGATGCCGGGCGACGCCTGGCCCGATTCCGAGTTTTTGCGGCAGGGCAATCAGGTGATCGGCTGGGTGTTCCTCAACCGGGTCACGCTCGGCTTCGAGATCTGGCGACGGCTCAACGGCTTCCCGCCGGTGCTCGCGCCGACCCCGAAGTCGAAGCAAAGCAAGCCCAAGGCCCCCAAGATCAAGGTTGGGTGAAAACGGTGACACGGCTGGCCCTCGCCATCGCTGCCTGCGCTGTCGGACTGGCTTCGGCCAGAGCGGTGGAGCCGTTGCCGCTGCCGGCGGGTGACATCGTGATTCCGCCGGCAGCCCCCGCCGCGCCGCCGCTAGAGCCGGTGCGGCAGATGGTGCTGCCGGGTGACCTGCCCATCGACAATCGCGAAGAGCCGCTGACCCTCGGCGAGGTGCTGGAGAGCGTGCGGCGACACTATCCGCTGCTGCGGGCAATTGAGCAGGAGCGGGGGGTGGCCGCTGGCCGGCTGACCTCGGCGATGGGAGCGTTTGACACCAACATCGACATGGCCGGTAATGCGTTAGCCCCCGGCACCTATGAAAGCTATCAGTCGAACTTCGGCCTGTCACAGCTGTTGCAGCGGGGCGGCGTGCAGGTCTTCGGCGGGTATCGCACCGGTCTGGGCAACTTTCCTACCTATTACCTCAATCAGCTGACGGCCGATGCCGGTGAGTTTCGCGGTGGCCTCACCATGCCGCTGGCCCGCGATCGGGCAATCGATTCGGCCCGCGGTGGCCGTGACAAGGCCCGCATTGAACGGCAACTGGCCGAGCCGACCATCGTCCGAAGCCGGCTCGACTACATGCTGGCCGCCACGCGGTCGTACTGGATCTGGCTCGGCAGCGGTGAGCGGGAGAAGGCGGCCGAGCGGCTCGAGCAACTGGCGGTTCGGCGGGATGGTGAGATTGCCGCCAAAGTCGAGCGGGGTGTGATGGCCAACGTCGAGCGGATCGACAACCAGAAGAACATCGCCCTCCGTCGCGGCCTGATCGTGCAGGCCGACCGGGCGATGCAGCAGTCGACGATCGACCTCTCCTTGTTCCTGCGGGACGACCGGGGCAAACCGGTCCTGGCCGGCCCCCGGCGGATGACGCCGCTGCCCGAGCCGGTCCAGCCGACCGTCACCTTTTTTGAAGAATCGCTGTCACGCGCCCTTACCTCGCGGCCGGAGTTTCGGCAGCTGGCGCTGAAACGGCAGAAGCTGTTCGTCGAGCGAAAGCTGGCTGCCAACGACATGAAGCCAGGCATCGACGCCCAGATTCTTGGCAATCAAGACGCCGGTGCCGGCCAGAGTTCACTCTCTGGTCCCTTCGGCCTGAACCGGCAGGTGCTGCAGGCCTCGCTGGTCTTCCAGATGCCGGCCCAGCGGCGAGATGCCCGCGGCCGGCTGCAGTCGGTCGACTCGCAGTTGGTGCAGATCGAACGACAGCTTGACTACACCTATGACCAGATCCGGGCCGAGGTCCAAGATTCCTACTCCAAGCTGGAGCGGGCCTTTGAGTTTCATCGACAGACGCTGCTGCAGGAGGAGTTGGCAGCGCTGGTGGCCGAGGCCGAACGCGAGCAGTTTCGGCTCGGCCGCAGCGACATCCTCCGGGTGACGCTCCGTGAGCAGGCCAAGTTCGACGCTGACCTGCTGGAGATTGCCGCCCGACAGGAATACTGGAAGGCTGATGCCGACATCAGGGCGGCTGACACCTCGCTTGATGCAGTCGATACCAGTGGCGATGTACTGCGGCTGCTGGCCCCGCCGATTGAGCAGCTGCAGTTGCCAGCGCCGGTGCCGGCTCCTGCTCCTGCTCCTGGTCCTGCTCCTGATTGATGCTAGTTGCGGGAAGCCGTCGGTCGATCGCGATATGCTGTTGGTCCCGGCGGTTTGCTATCTGTCGGCAGAAGCACCAGACCTGCGGAGATACCGATGGCGGCACCAGTTACGTTCATTGGCACCGGCATCATGGGCGGGAGCATGGCCGGCCACTTGCTGGCAGCAGGCCATCCCCTGCATGTTCACAGCCGCACCCGGGCCAAGGCGGAACCACTGCTCGCCCGCGGAGCGACCTGGCATGACACGCCAGCGTCAGCCGCAGCGGATGGCCAGGTGGTGATTACCATGCTCGGCCTGCCGAGCGATGTCGAGCAGGTCTATTTCGGGACTGATGGTTCCTCTGGGATAATCGCGACGGCAGCCCCCGGAAGCCTGCTGATCGACATGACCACCTCGAGTCCGCGGCTGGCTGAACGAATTGCGGCGGCAGCTGCGGCCCGCGGACTAGCGGCAGTCGATGCACCAGTCTCCGGCGGTGATGTCGGGGCCCGCAATGCCCAACTGGTGATCATGGCGGGTGGCGATCAGCCGGCCTTTGAACGGGCCCGCCCGCTGCTTGAGCTGCTGGGCAAGTCGGTCACCCGGCTGGGGGCGGCGGGCAGCGGCCAGCGGTGCAAACTGGCCAATCAGGTCGCCGTTGCCGTCGGCATGGTGGCCTGGTGCGAGGCTCTGGCAGTCGCCCGAGCCGGTGGCCTTGATGCTGCTGCCGTGCAACAAGTCATCAGCGGCGGTGCCGCGGGCAGCTGGGGGCTGACGAACCTCGCCCCGAGAGCACTGGCTGGCGACTTCGCTCCTGGCTTTCTTGTGCGGCATCTTGTCAAGGACATTCACCTTGCCCGTCAAGAGGCCGAGGTCACGGGCTTGGAGTTGCCGGGCTTGGCAGTAGCCGAACGGCTTTATGGCGTTCTCGAGGCCACTGGCAATGGCGATGAGGGTACCCAGGCTCTGCTACGCCAGTACGGCTGGTGAAGAGGCAATCATGCAACAGGTGCATACGGCTCTGAAAGAACGTGGGCTATTGGAAAGAAAAACGTTGCGTGACGTTGGCCCGCCTTCGGTGGATCGCCAACCGGCCGTGCTCATGCTGTTGTTCCTCCATGTGGGCTGGTTCGCTGTGGCGTCGGCTGCTCCACCCCGCTGTGAGGTGCTGCCACTTCCGGGCGGTCGCACGTCACTGCGGGTTCTCGGGGAGGAAGTCACCTGTTGGAACTACGGCGGAGATGCCCCCCGGCCGTTTCTCTTTCCGGTCAACGGTCCTGCCGGTGTCAGTCTTGTCCGGATGGGACACCCTGGTGCTCCGAACCATGACCACCATCGGGGAGTCTGGTTTGCCCATCATGATGTTGAGGGCCACGACTTCTGGGCCGATGGGACAGGTTGTCGAATCGTCCAGCGGCAATGGCTGGCCTATCAGGATGGCCCAGAAGCTGTTGCTGCTGTTCTCCTCGACTGGATCACTGCCGACGGGACACAGTTGCTGGAGCAGAGGGTTGTCTTCGCGGTCTCACGTGACGAGGCGGGAAACAAGATCGAAGTCCAGACCGAACTGCGGCCGGCGGCAGACCGCGAAGAGACAACGCTTAGAAAGACAAACTTTGGGCTTATTGCGGTACGGGTGGCGAAGTCGCTGTCATCCCACTTCGGCAGCGGCCAACTCACCGACAGCGAGGGCAGAAGCGGCGAGCCGGCGATCTTTGGAAAGCGAGCCCGCTGGATGGACTACAGTGGCGCTGTTTTTTCAGGAACATCTGCTCGGCGGCTCGAGCTGGAGGAGGGGATCAGCCTGTTTGATCACCCAGCCAATCCTGACCATCCCACCCACTGGCATGTTCGTAACGATGGCTGGATGGGAGCATCGCTTTGTATGGAAGAGGCCCGCACAGTCCATGGCGAAAGGCCGCTCAGGTTGCGGTACCTGCTCGACTGTCATCGTGGCCCGTACGACCACGAGCAGGCCGCGAGAACATTCCGGCAGTTCTCGGAAAGCCCGCCTTGGATGGTATCTGCCTCCAGTCAACCGCATGTCCGCTGGAGCGTTGCCCGGCAACCGGTGGCGGAATGAAGGCGACAACACTTGTTCAGAGGAGAAGCGTAATGGATCGACGGAAATTTCTGGAAGCTTCAGCTGTGGCAGGGGCAGGGTTTGCGGCGCTGGGTGAGTTGCGGCCTGCGGCGGCCCAGTCACCGAACGAACAGCTTCAACTGATGGTCGTCGGCATGGGCGGTCGAGGGCGGTCATTGGCGACCGACTTTGATGCCCTGCCCGGCGTGCGGGTTACCCACGTCTTTGACGTCGATGAGTCAAGGCGGAAGCTCGCCGTCGAGACCATGAAGGCCAAGAACGGCCATGCCGTTACTGCTGGTATCGACTTCCGTGAACAACTCGGCGATGACTCAATCGATGCAGTGGTGATTGCCACTGGAAATTACTGGCACGCGCCAGCTGCGATTCTGGCAATGAAGCAGGGCAAGCACGTCTATCTCGAAAAGCCTTGCAGCCACAATCCTCACGAGGGTGAGCTGCTGGTAGCGGCGGCAGAGAAGTATGACCGGATCGCCCAGCACGGCACCCAGCGGCGGAGTGTCCCCGGCATTGTCGAGGGAATTGCCAAATTGCGAGAGGGTGTGATTGGTCGGGTCTACAACGCCCACTGCTACTACCGGAATGTTCGGGGATCGATCGGTAACGGCAAGCAGGGCGACCCACCGGCGGGGCTCGACTTTGATCTCTGGCAGGGACCGGCCCCACGGCGGCCCTACACCGACAATCTGCTGCATTACAACTGGCACTGGCGGTGGCACTGGGGAAATGGCGAACTGGGCAACAACGGTGTGCATCTGATCGATGTCGCCCGGATGGGCCTTGGGGTGAAAACGCCCCAACAGGTCAGTTCACTTGGTGGCCGCTATCGCTACAACGACGATCAGGAGACGCCCGATACCCAGATCGCGGTCTTCACGTTTCCGGGTGGGAGCCAGATCACCTGGGAGGCGGTCAGCTGCAATCGGTTTCATCCTGCACCAACCCGCGACGAGGTGATTTTTTACGGCGAGGATGGTGCCGCCAGTTTCAATGGCACCGGCTGCCGGATCGTTGACCTGAAGGGGAAGACGATTGCCGAGACTTCAGGGCGGGGCGGATGGCAGGAACACCTGGAAAACTTTGTTGCAGCGATCCGAGGTGAGGCAACCGTGGTCGCTCCGATGCCGGTCGCCCATCACTCGGCCTTGTTGTGCCATCTGGGTAACACGTCCTATCGGCTTGGCCGGACGCTTACCTGTGAGCCCAAGACAGGCCGAATCGTCGATGACACCGAAGCGATGGGATTCTGGCGGCGGGCCTATGAGCCAGGCTGGGAGCCGACTGTCTGAGCACCTTGGAAGACGTTTCCGGCCCGCGTTTTCAGCGGCATAAGACACGACCTGCTGCCGATATAGAATGGAGGTTGTTCCCGATAATCCATTCTCGCAAGTTGTGGGCTTTACGTGAAAAAAAGGTCCGATCCCAGGTGGACATCAGTCATCCTGCATGTCCCCGCACCCTGGGACAGCGCTCTTCCTAATTCGAGCCTGCCTTCCATCCGAGGGTTGGTAATATGGCCCCTTGCGGTGGTCGGCTTGTGTGCCGCATTGGCGGCAACGACAAACGCTGCCGACGCGGACGGGCATCGCGACGCCGAGGCATTCTTTGAAAACCAGGTTCGGCCACTTCTTGCCCGGCATTGCCAGGAATGTCATGGCGCGGACAAACAGGAGTCCGGGCTGACACTCACCTCGCGGGTTGCAGTGCTCAAGGGGGGCTTCGGCGGTCCCGCAGTTGTGCCGGGCGACACCGATGAAAGCCTGCTGATCGAGGCGGTCCGCTATGACGGACTCGAAATGCCTCCAAAAGGCCAGCTCGCTGCCAGCGAGGTGGCAATTCTCGAGCAGTGGGTGCGGGATGGTGCTGTCTGGCCAGAGTCAGCGGCAGCCGGGGTTGCCCTCGGAGATCAGGAGGCAATCTTTGCAGCTGCCGCAGATCACTGGGCCTTCCTGCCGGTCGTGAAGCCGGCTGTCCCGTCGGTGGAGCAACGGCATCTTGTCCGCAACGAAGTCGATGCCTTTCTTGTCGCCCGCCAGGAAGCAGCCGGGCTTGAGCCACTTGGGCTTGCCGATCCGCGAACACTCATCCGTCGACTGAGTGTTGATCTGACTGGATTGCCACCGACGGCAGCTGAGACAGCGTCATTTGTTGCGGCCTATCGGGCTGGTCCCTATGCCGAAGGTGAGCCGCAGAAGATGACTCGGCAGCAGCGGGTCGCAACGGTGCGGCATCGGGACCGCGTTTATGCTGAGCTCGTCGAGCGACTGCTCGCCTCACCTCGCTACGGTGAGCGGTGGGCCCGGCACTGGCTTGATGTTGCCCGCTATGCCGATACCCAAGATTTTCTGGCTGCTGGGCAGGATCGCAGCTACCCCTCCTTCCCTACGACGAGTTTGTGCGGCTGCAACTGGCTGCCGATGCCTACCGTGATGATCCACAAGCTGCCGACCTCGCAGCGCTGGGTTTACTGACGGTCGGCCCGCGATTCATTAACAAGACTGACGAGCAGATTGCCGATCGCATCGATGTGGTCGGGCGTGGCTTTCTGGGGCTGACAATCTCGTGTGCACGTTGCCACGACCACAAATACGACCCTATTCCGACTGCTGACTATTACGGGCTCTATGGTGTCTTCGCCAGCTGCGAGGAGCCCGACGAATTGCCACTGATTGCTGGTCGGGAGCCACCTGAGAACCTCCGGGCTGCCTACGAACAGGCCCGTCAGGAAAAGCTTGCTGAAAAGCAAGGTTACGGTGAGGAGCTTCGCGACCAGGCCGAAGCCGATCTGCGGTCCCGGATCGGTGATTATTTCCTTGGCTACTATGAGATGAATATTGCCAAGACTGCTTCCATCAGAAAGCTGCTCAGCAGCCGCAAGCTGATGGAGACGGCAATGACGCCGCTGGCACAGAACCTCGATAGAATCCGTCGTGACAAAACCTGGCAGGCTAACCAGGTCTGGGGGCCGCTGATTCGGTTGCTTTCGGTCCGGGAGACCGATGTTCCTGCGGTGGCTGCTGAACTAAATGCAGCGGCGGCTGCTAGTGAGTCGGATCAACCGCTGAACCCACTGGTTGCCGCAGCAGTCACCGAGGCCAAGCCGCAGACGCACCGTGAGGTGTTGATTGCTTTTGCGGGTATGCTGGCGGCGGCCGAGTCGAAGTGGCAGGAGTTGCGGACGCAGCAGCCAGCAGCGAAACGGCTTGCCGATGGCCACTGGGAAAAGATTCGCCAGGCGATCTACGGTGCCGATTCACCACTGCGGCTCAAGGCCGAAGCCTGCATGTCGGCCTCTCGGCTGCAGGGGAAGGGCCGCGTCAAATTGGCCAATCTCGAAAATGCAATCAAGCAGGTCGATGCAACCCATCCTGGCGCGCCGCCACGATCGTTTGTGCTGGTTGATCGCGCCAAGCCGGTTGAGCCATTTGTTTTCCTGCGGGGCGAGCGACAGCGGAGAGGACCGCGAGTCAGCCGGCACTTTCTGACGGTGCTTGGCGGTGGCGACGATCAGCCTTTCGTCGATGGCAGTGGCCGACGGGAATTGGCCGAGGCGATTGCCGACTCGCAGAATCCCTTGACTGCCCGGGTCTTTGTCAATCGGGTCTGGACCCATCACTTTGGTCGGGGCCTTGTCGCGACTCCGAGTGACTTCGGGCTGAGGTCTGAGCCGCCAAGCCATCCAGAACTGCTCGACTGGCTTGCCGCAACCTTCATGGAGCGGGGCTGGTCGGTGAAAGAGCTCCATCGGCTGGTCGTCAATTCGCGAGCCTACCGGCTGGCCTCGCCCGGTCCTGCCGATGCAGAGTTGGTTGCAGCACTTGCTGAGGCCGACCCCGACAATCGGCTCCTCTGCCGCGCCAATCGTCGTCGACTTGATTTTGAATCGATGCGAGATGCGATGCTCCTGGCAGCTGGACGGCTTGATGATGCAATTGGCGGCCGTCCAGTCGATCTTTCCGCCGAGCCCTATTCGAACCGACGCACCATTTATGGCTTCATCGATCGGCTCAATCTCGACCCGATGTACACGACCTTTGACTTTGCCTCACCCGATGTGACAGCGGCCGAGCGGCCCACCACTACGGTGCCGCAGCAGGCACTCTTCGGGATGAATCACCCGTTCGTGCTTGAGCAGGCCCGGGCAATCGCCGCCCGTGGTCTTGTGGAAGCCGCTGAGGGGGAGGATGTCGCCGTCGCCGAGGCGATCTATCACGCTGTCTATGGACGACCAGCTCTGCCAGCCGAAGTAAAGACAGCCGTCGCTTATGTCCGCAGTCTCCCGAAGGTTGCCGACACGATTGGGAGTGTCTGGCAGTATGGCTACGGTGATCCCGAAGCGACTCCTGGCACCGTTGCCCGGTTCCGGCCATTGCCGTATTTCGATGGACAGAATTATCAGGGGTCTGCCGCCTTTCCCGATCCGCGGCTCTTTCATCTGCGGCTAACCGCGACCGGTGGTCATCCGGGAAGGGGCAGCGTGGCGATCATCCGCAGGTGGGTCGCTCCGCGTGATGCAAGCATCCAGATTCGGGGTGAACTGGCTCACCTCCGGGACCGGGGCGACGGTGTCGAGGGGCAGATTCTGCACGTCCACCGTCCTGCGGCAGGTGCTGCGACGAGCAAGCGGATTGGGTCGTGGAAGGTGTTCAACGACAAACAGCCAACCACCATCGACAGTCTTGTGGTTCGCCGCGGCGATGCGATCGACTTTGTGGTCGGATCAGCTGGGAACTCTTCGAGTGACTCCTTCGGCTGGTCGCCGACGATCAGCGTTGCAAAAAATGAGACGGCTCAGCCAGAGGCGAACGCAGCAGGCCAGCAGTGGGCCGCTGCCCGTGATTTTGGCCCCCCGCCGCCACCGCCGCTGTCTCCCTGGGAACAGGTTGCGCAGGCGTTGCTACTGACCAACGAATTCTGGTTTCTTGACTGACACGCCACGGCCCGATTGGAGCATGCCGATGGAGTTCTCTCCCCAGCAGAATTTTCAACCACTTCCCCGCCGAGCGATGCTCGGTCGCTGCGGAATGGGATTTGGCAGTGTGGCCCTTTCAGGACTGCTTGCTGACCGCAGTGTCGCTGCAGGCAGTGAGCAGGTGTTGGCGTCGGGGACAATGCAGCCGAAGCCGCCGCATTTTCCGCCGCGAGCAGTCCGGGTGATTCACCTGTTCATGAATGGAGGGCCATCCCAGATCGACACCTTCGATCCCAAGCCGGCACTTGCCCGGTTTGAGGGCAAGCAACTTCGAGCCGACTTAAAGAAGGATCGGCGGCTTGGTGGAGTGGGCATGCCGTCGACGTTTCGCTTTGCCCGGCATGGTGACTTGTGCGTGATTCGCTCAATGCAGACGCCGATACCCAACCATGAGCCCGGCTTCATGATGATGAACTGTGGGGATATCAGCCGGACGCTGCCCTGCGCCGGAGCCTGGACCCTTTACGGACTCGGCACTGAAAACCAGAGTCTGCCCGGCTTCATCGTGATGTGTCCGGCTGGTCTGCCGACCGCTCAGGGCAGTAACTGGCGAAATGCCTTTTTGCCCGGGGTGTATCAGGGTACCTACATTGACTCTCAGCACCGTTCGGCTGATGAACTGGTCGCCAATATCCGAAACGATGCCCTGCTGCCTGGCCAACAGCGGCGGCAACTCGACTTTATTCAGCGAATCAATGCGATGCACGCCCGCCGCCGGCCTGACGATGCCCAGCTTGAGGCTCGGATCGAATCACTTGAACTGGCGTTCCGGATGCAGCAGGAAGCGGGGGAGGCCTTCGATATCAGCCGCGAGCCCCAGACAGTCCGAGAGCGGTACGGCGACCACGTGCAGGGCCGGCAGTTGCTGATTGCCCGCCGGCTTGCCGAGCGAGGAGTCCGCTATATCCAGGTCTATCACGGAGCCGGTCAGCCCTGGGATAGCCATGCCAACATCAAAGATGCGTTGCCAAGGCTGGCCCGTGAGAGTGATGCCCCGGTTGCAGCCCTCCTCGACGATCTCAAGGATCGCGACATGCTCAAGGACACGCTGGTCATCTGGGGCGGCGAGATGGGGCGGACATCGACGGTGCAGTTGCCAGTTGGCCCCAAGCCAGGCAGGGACCACCATCACGACGGTTTTACGGTCTGGATGGCCGGCGGTGGTGTAAAAGGTGGGTATGTCCATGGGGTGACTGATGAGGTCGGCCTGAAGGTCGCGACCATGCTGCACCTGCTGGGGTTTGACCACGAGCGGCTCACCTATCGGCACGCCGGCCGTGACTTCCGGCTGACAGACGTCTATGGGAATGTTGTGCAGGACATTCTGGCGTAACATCTGCCAGAGGCTTTTCAGCCGTTGCCAGTTCTATGTTGAAAGGGGGCTTTGTGTTTCAGGGGCAGCGTCATGGTTTCTTGTGGGGCCGAATGCTCACTGCACTCTGTGCTGGGTTGTTTCTGATTGTGGGTGAACCGTCAGGAGCATCAGCAAGTGATCGACCACCGAATGTTGTGCTCTTTCTGGTTGATGACATGGGCTGGCGAGACAGTTCAGCCTATGGATCGAGCTACTACGAGACACCTCAGATGGAGCGGTTCGCGGCAACGGCACTGCGATTCACCGACGCCTATGCCGTGCCACTTTGCTCACCGACGCGAGCCTCGATTCTCACGGGGCAATACTCAGCTCGCCACGGGGTAACCAGCGCCACGGGTCACCTCGCCCCGCAGCCGCAGGACTTCGCGTTCCTTCCAGAGACGGCGCCACCCAATCAACCGCTGCTCATGCCGATCAGCCGCAACTATCTGCCTCCTGAGCAGTACACGTTGGCTGAGGCCCTGCGGGATCAAGGGTATCGCACCGGACATTTCGGCAAATGGCATCTTGGGGTAACGCCACCGCATTGGCCGGAACAACAAGGGTTTGATGTTGCCTGGCACTGTGAGCCAAGTGCTGGACCGCCAGGAGCCTATTTCTCGCCCTATGGCGTACTGCCACCGGGGACGACTCGGGCTGAGGCCAAGGGGAAGAAATATGTTGTCGGCACAATTACCGACGGGGC
>RFVE01000510.1 GCA_009922585.1 Planctomycetia bacterium | reverse complement strand
CGGAAGACCCGGGTGTAGTCGCGGGTGCAGGGCCGATGGTTTGGCGACTTGTGATAGGCAAGCTCGCCGGGACCCATCCACCGTCGGTCGACCAGATTGCGGTCACAACAAGAGGCCGGTGCGGGCTCCTTGAACCAGGACAACAGATCTCCGGGAAATTCTGAATAGCCGGGGCTGCGGACGGGATCGAAACCGGCTGGCACCTGTGGGGCATCGGCCGGTTTTGTTGGAGGCCAGATACTCCCGGCCGCCGCTTCGGCGGCGGCGTCAGCCTCGTCATCGACGGAAGAGGGATAGCCGAGGGGTTCTGGCTGGCTGGTGAGGCCAATCTCAGCACGCAGGACGCAGGGCCTCAGAAAAGCAGCAAAAAGGCAGACCACTACCTGGAGAAAGCATGACCGCAAACGACACACGGGTGGATCTCCACAAAGCAACTGGGCAGTCACCGGAGCAAAAACGGCCAGCCGTGAATATGTATCGGTTGCAAGGAGTTTGTTGCCTAAGGCGAATTTGAGGCCATGTCGAGGCAAATCAACAAACCTTCCCCATTTTATCAGACCGTTAAAGTTCGCGCAATCGAAACGACGATACCAAGGAATGGCTTTCTGCGTCTGTGGGTTGTTCCCACACGGCAGTTCGTGATTGCCTGCGTCTGGCGTGTCCGAATCCCCCTCGGGCTCGTGACTGATGACTCCTCTTCACCTCCCCGTGACTTTATGGCGGCATGTTGTCATTGGGCTGCTGCTGGCAGCGGTCGGCGGCTGTACGCGCGGCCGCTATTACCTTCAGGCCGATCGCGAGGTCGACGTGCTCTTGAAGGAGAAGAGTTGCGACCCCCGCTGGCAGCTGCCAATCAACTACGACGTCCGCGCCGACAAACGAAGCCGGTTCTACGACGCCTACAACGAGATCTTCCCGCCAATGCCGCCGGATGATCCGACCGCCCACCGCTACATGCACTGCGTCGACGGGAAGCACGGATTTGCCCGCTGGCACATCAACGGTGACCGGACAACGCTTGATAACCCTGACTGGAGGAGCCGGCTCTGCGAAGTGGTTGAGTTGACTGAATCGGGGGCGATTCCCCTGAATGTCACGACCGCGATGAACTTGGCGTACCTCAATTCCATCAGCTGGTGGGACCAGCTGCAGACCCTCTATCTGTCGGCCCTCGATGTCAGCACGGAGCGGTTTCGGTTTGATGTTCAGTTCATTGACAGCGGGAATACGACGCAATATCGCAACCGTGGTCCGCTCAACCCCAACGGCCAAGTGACGCAGTGGCGAACC
>RFVE01000509.1 GCA_009922585.1 Planctomycetia bacterium | reverse complement strand
GATCGTCTTGTCAGGCCGGGGGGCAATGCGAATCAGCCCGTCGAGCAACTGCTGCCGTTCGGCTGAGTCGGAGGTCACTTCCAGCAGGGCAAAGAGCCGGCCGGTGACCTCAGCGGTTGGCCAGACGGTGAGGGCTTTGAGGCCGAAGGCCCGACGCGACGGGTCGGCCACCAGATCGTCAATGATGCCGAGGGCCTCGGGCCCGCCGATCCGGCCGAGTGTGGGCAGCAGTATTTCCTGCTCGGCCGCACCGGTCTGCTTGAACTGCTCGAGGAAGCTTTTTGCAGCTTCAGCATGCCCCCGATTGTTGGTGGAGACGGCCACCACCGCTCTGGCCAGTTCATCCCGCTCGCGGCCTGCCGGCGTCTGCAGGAGGCCGGCCACCATGCCTGCGACCTGCTCTGGGCCGCCGAACATGCCGAGGAACCGGGCCGCTGCGAGCCGCAAGGCGGCGTCTTCCTCCAGCAGAAAAGCCGGCAGGTCGGGCAGAATGCTACGTTCGCGGCGGTCGGCGAGGATGTCGATCAATTGTGGCCGCAGGCTCGGTTCGCCGAAGCGGGCCGCATCGGCCAGTTGCTTCCCCACGTGACGACCCTGCAGGGTCACCAACGCCCGACGGGCGGCGGCCTGCTCGGGGTCAGGTTTGGCGAGGGCCGCCTTCAGCAGTTCCACCTCAGTGGCGTTCCCGAGGACGCCGAGGGTGCGAATGGCGTCGGCCCGCACATCGGCGTCAGCCGAGGCCAGCAGCAACGCCGTGACAGCTGCCGCGGCGGCAGCATCGCCACGATCGCGAAAGGCTGCCAGCAGTTCCCGCTGTTGCCCCGCCGGCAGTTTTGAGAGCTCTGCCGCATAGCGGTAGGTCGCCGCCTCCCCCGGCGTGGCGTGGGCAATGGCATCCAGCCCCAGCTGCCGGAAGTCGGCGTCGGCACGGTGCAGCAGTTCAATCGCCATCTCCACCGGGTCGGTCGGCTCGGCAGCCGCCGCACCACGACCGGCATTCGCTGCCAGGAGTGCCCCGAGGAGAAACACCACCAGCCGAGACCAAAGCATCATTTTCATCCGTCGCTCCCCAACCATCGTTTTTGGCCAACACTTTCAGGAGGCCGCCGTCAGCTCCGCACAGGCCAGCAGCCCGCGGGTGGCGGCCAGTTCAATCGACTTGGCGTCAGGCTGCCCGGCCGCGGCGGCGGCCAGCGACTGATAGATCGCTCGGGCCTTGGCCGGCTGCTTCGCCGCCAAGAACCCCTCGGCTGCGGCCAAGCGGGCATTGACAACCGCGGCTGCCACCGC
>RFVE01000508.1 GCA_009922585.1 Planctomycetia bacterium | reverse complement strand
CACTCAGGCAGAATGGCCACCCGGTCGAGTACTGCCGCCTTCACCGCGGCATCACCCACCATGATGGAGCGGGGTGAAATTTCGATATGGCCGACAATGCGGCCGGCGAGACGGGCGACCAGCCGGTTGGACGAGTCGTGCTCAGGGTGATCGACGGCGGCATGAAATTCCGCCCGTGATGGGGGGGTCGGTAGCCCGGAGAGCAGCTGCAGAATTTCAGTCTGATCACCGGCACGGGCGGGCGTCACCCGACAATCTTCAGACATCCAGGCTGGGGGTGTCAGGTCGACCGGCGGATGCTCCGGCAGATGATGCACCGCCTGCCGCTTCTTGCCAGCGCGGCGGCTGAAGACCGTGCCCGAGGGCCGAATTTCGATGGTGCTGACAGCGGCTGAGCGACCACCGCGGCTGGCAGGCTGCGTGCTGCGGCGTTTCTTCTTCGGAGTAGCGACGGCAACGGACTGCACATCGTTGCTGGCTCGAACGCGGCTACCGGTTTTCTTCTTGACCGGGTGTCGGCTTGTCGTAGCCGCTGGTCGGCTAGCACGCCGAGGTGAGAGGCGGCGGGGCTGCCGCGACATTGAGGAACTGCGAGTCGGCTGTGTACGAGTCGATCGGGCCGGCAGCATATCGTCTCCTGTCCCTAGGAGTTACAAACCCATTCCGTTGGCCGTCACGATATGCCGAAACTCAATCAATTTCCAGTAGGAGGAACTCTCGCAGTTTTTTTTCGGGGAAAAAGCACCAGGGAAGGTCGCGACTGGTGAGAATTTGCTGGGCCTGTCGGGCGGCATTGAGCGGCCCGACACTGTCGAGTAGCTGCTGCTGGAGTTGCCGCGTGTGGCTGGCCAGTTGGCGGTTGGTGGCGCGGATTTCATGGCAGCGTCGCCGTGACAGGGTCGGCGTGGGATGGGTTTCAATCCAGCGACGCTTGGCTGTCACCAGATCGCGAACCGTATCGGGCTGATCTGCGAGCGGCTCAAGGTGCCGCTCTGGATGAAACTCGAGGTCACGGATGGTGCGGTGGATGTCTGCCAGCTCGGCTGCCGGCCGCCGCTGAAGCAATTCTGGAAACTTCTCTTCAAGCGGCAGCCGCAACGTGCCGGAGACGACAGCATGCCGGGGTGGGTCACAGCCGGTCAGGCTGCGAACCACGTCGTCGGTGATTTCGTCATAGGCCGCCCCGCCGATGCCGTGGACGAACACATCGGCAACCAACAGCCGAGCGATCAGTGTGGTAACGATCGCACGCGGTCGCAGCCGCAGGGCATGTTCTTCCATCCGCGAGAG
>RFVE01000507.1 GCA_009922585.1 Planctomycetia bacterium | reverse complement strand
CGGTCTATCAGCAGCATGCAGCCGTCTGCCTTGAGACTGAATGCTTTCCCGACGCGTTCAATCAGAAAGCCTGGCATACCGACTGGCCATCAAGTCGACTCGATCCGGGCCAGACCTATCGGCATGTGATGGTCCACCGGTTCAACACCGGTCGCTAGTCAGTTCCCTGCTCCGGCTGTGAGCAGCCCAAGCGAGTCCATCCATTCGATTACCCGATCGGGCCATGAATCAACGGGAAAGCCTGTCTGCTTCATCCCAAAGCCGTGGCCGCCCTTGGCGTAGATATGAACCTCGCAGGGGATCTTGTGCTTCTTGTATTCCACCGCCAGCAGGGCACTGCCGCTGGAACTCCAGGGGTCATCAGCTGCATGAACGAGGCAGAGCGGCGGTGACTTTTCAGTGACGACCACTTCGTCGACGAGTGGTCCCTCGGTTCCGCGGGCAACCAGATAGGCCGGATAGACCAGCGTCGCGAAAGCTGGGGCGGGATTGGTGGCCGCCTCAGCCCCAGCCTGCTGTCCATCAGACTTAAGACAGGTCATCAACGTCAGATGACCACCAGCTGAAAAGCCAAGCATGCCGATCCGGCTACGATCGATCCCCCATTCATCGGCATGATCATGAATCAGCCCCAGTGCCCGCTGGGCATCCTGCAGCGGGAGATCCCGTGGGGCAGGCACACGATACTTGAGCAAGATGGCCGTCACGCCGTGCTGGTTGAAGAACTCGCAGACCTGCGTCCCTTCATGCTCATAGGCCAGTATCTTGTAGCCCCCGCCAGGACAGACGAGCACTGCGGCCCCATTGGGCTGCTTCGGCCGATAGACCGTGATCTGCGGCTGGCTGACATCGGTGAGCCGGACGACACCATCTGGCGGGTCTCTCTTGATTTCCCGCTCTGGCCCGATATCAGTTGTCGCGCCGGGAGGTCCGTCAGGCCAGAGATCAAGTACGGTCGGCTCTGACGCACCGCTGCCCCTGCACGCAGCTAGCCCGATACCGAGGCACACGAATACAAACTGACTGATCGCCGATTGACGAAGCATGAAAGGTTTCCCAGAAAGTCTACGACTGTCCCGTTCGATGACACGCCAAACGTAAACGGCGTTCAGCTTCGAACACTCAAATAAGCAAAGTGTAGCCGAGTGAGCAGTGGAGGCTATCTAATTGCTAGATGAACTCAGTTGGCTGGGGCAGCCTCCATCGCCGTTTCGTCGAGCCGATATTCCTGCAGCCACCAGCCGACTCTTTCCATGTCGGTGGGGTTCTCAGTACCAAGCCGCTGCTTCC
>RFVE01000506.1 GCA_009922585.1 Planctomycetia bacterium | reverse complement strand
CGCCCCGGCCGGAGGATCTCGAGAAATTGGCCAGTGACCCGGCCGGCTGCCGGGCTGTTGCCTATGACCTGGTGATCAACGGCTCGGAGGCGGGTGGCGGCACGATCCGGATTCACGATTCGAAAGTGCAGCAACAGGTGTTCGATCTGCTCGGCATCTCACCCGAGATGGCCCAGGAGCGGTTTGGCTTCCTGCTGGAGGCCCTGGCCAGCGGTGCTCCGCCGCATGGTGGTATTGCCCTGGGCATCGACCGCTGGGTGATGCTCTTCGGCAGGCTGGAATCGATCCGCGACGTAATCGCCTTTCCCAAGACCCAGAAGGCGAGCGATCTGATGACTGGTGCCCCGTCGGCAGTCGACACGAAACAGCTCGTTGAACTCGGCATTCGCACCGTCGTGCCGCCAAAGCCGGCTGGCGAGCAGCCTGCCGGATCGCCGCCAGCAAAACCGGCGGCTAGTTCGTAACCTTGCCAGCGGTTCTGCGGTACACTCTCGGAGTCACGATAGCCGTAGCGGCCAGTGACACCCGGGCGAATAGCTCAGTTGGTTAGAGCACCTCGTTTACACCGAGGGGGTCGGGGGTTCGAGTCCCTCTTCGCCCACTCCAATAGAAAACAAAGCCCCGAACTTCGGGGTTTTAGCTGTTTCTTGGGTGCACAACTGATGGACAGACCGACCCCGGACGGAATCGTCCGAAAAGATCGATGCAGATCTTTCGTGGTGCCAACTCGTTGAAGAAGTTGTGCGAGTTCCGGGTTCGAGAGCTTGGACATCTACTTATCTCATCGCAACAGTCCCTCGTGGCCATGAGCCAAACAGTAACTGGCGGCCCAGAAGGAGAATTGTCATGAAGATTTCGGCATGGCTCACCCATCGCTACGGTTTTGTATTGATTTCGATGATGTGCGTTGCCGCGATCGCCAATGCGGCGCTTCGAAATCCGCCTTGGTTGCGACCACCCCAACCAGTCCCGACCGCAAAGAACCGCCCTGGACAGCCTCGGGTGGAAATCACCGAAAAAGACGGATTCCGCTACATCACCTCAAACGCAATTCCCGATCACCTGCCAGGTGTTTTCCCGAATAGCGGAAATCCCAATACGATCCGCGAACAACGCCTTCAATTTCGTATGACGCTGCACCCGAAGTTTGCGGATGAAATCACACACGCAGTGCGGTACCCCATGGGTGTTGCAATAAACGGTGTCCCCTTTGAACCGGGCACCGCAGAAGTCTGGAATTTTGACAGAGACTCTGGCTGGAACTACGACGCCATGTCCGGCAAGATCCAC
>RFVE01000505.1 GCA_009922585.1 Planctomycetia bacterium | reverse complement strand
TGCTACGACATCGACGAGCCATCGCCGATGGAGACGCCAAACATCGATGCCTTTGCCTCCCGTGGTGTGATGTTCTGGCAGGCTTATTCGCCCGCCCCGGTCTGCTCGCCTAGTCGGGCTGCCATCCTCAGTGGGTTGCATCCGGCCCGTGGAGACATGACGACTGTCGCTGGCGGTGATCCACCCTGTCCGGCCAATCCGCACGCCCCCTCAATCGCCCCGTTCAATACCGCCCGTATGCCGACCACACGTTTCACGCTGGCCGAAGCCCTCAAGCAGGAGGGCTATGCCACCGGTCACTCAGGCAAGTGGCACATCTCCAAGAACCACTACGACTACCCGAAACCCTTCGACCATGGCTTCGACTTTTCCTGCCACCAGCGAGGCGTGCAGGTTCCAATGAAGCCCGACCGGCTGACTGGGTTTGCCACCCGGGCTCCGGACGATCCCTACCGGCTCGACGCGAACGGCTTTCCCAACGATGCGCCGCAGAATGGCGCGCTGGAATTTCTCCAGGCCAACAAGGACCGGCCGTTCTTTCTCTACTACGCCACCTGGCTTGTTCATGCACCGCTCGTGATGCGAAGCGAGCCGTTGTTGCGAAAGTATGAGCAGAAACTGGGGGTCACCCTGACGGAGGAGCACAAAACGTCGTGGAGGCAGCCCGGCCAGACCAACCCTTTCTACTGCGCAATGGTCGAACAGTTCGACTACTACATGGGGCAGATCTTCGAGTTCCTTGAGTCAACGCCTGACCCCCGCTGGCCGGGGCACATGCTTGCAGACAACACCTACGTCATCTTCTCGTCGGACAATGGTGGCATGGAGGGCAGCCGCGACGAGATCTACACCGACAACGCACCGCTTGATCGCGGCAAGATTTCGCTGCACGAGGGGGGCACGCGAGTACCCCTGATCATTGCCGGGCCGGGCATCCCCAAAAACGTGCAGACCCGGGTGATGGCAAGCGGGCTCGACTTCTATCCGACCATCCTCTCACTCGTCGGGGCGGCACCACATCAGCAGAAACAGTTTGACGGCTGTGATCTCGCCCCTCTGCTCACCGGCGACCCGACCAACCCGACCCTTGTCAAAGCTGCCGACGGCAGACCCCGCGACACGCTCTTCTGGCACTTCCCCCAGTCCGAGAACACATCATCGATCCGAGTCGGTGACTACAAGCTCTTCCGTCGCTACCAGCCTGACGGCTGGACGTCGGCAGTCTACCGGCTGACTGATTCAGCATCCGGGCAGCCCCAGCGGGCCGATATTGAAGAGCAACGCGACCTT
>RFVE01000504.1 GCA_009922585.1 Planctomycetia bacterium | reverse complement strand
GGCGATGAGCTGGCTCAGCTGCTGGGGCAAAGGCCCACCAGACGAGTGAGCCCGCCCCGATCGATAGAAAGCTTGCGTAGTGGTTGCGACAAATAAACGTGCCTGTGACAACACTCGTCGAGTTGTAAGCAGACTCGTAGAACCAGAGATATTTTCCGTTGCCCGCCAGATACTGCACGACTCCGAGGGCAGCCATCAGCCCCGTTGTGGTGGCGACCAGTAGCAGGATTCGCTCAACGTCTTTGACCGAGTTAACCGACTGCAACACGCACCCAATCAAGACGGCCTGAGTGAAAAAGATCATGAGGCCGGCGAGGGTCTCACCGGGTGTGAGGGAGAGCGTTTCCCAGCGGCCAAGTGTCCACGGTCCGTCGGACCAGCAGGGCAGCAGGCTGGCGAGTTTGGGTGAAACGGTACCCAGCAGCGATGCCGGCAGGGGCACCAGCTGCACCAGGCCGATCACCAGTCCAGCGGCAAAGAACAGTTCAAGCGGTCCAATCTGCCAGCCGGGTTGCTCACTATGGAAGCAGCGATAAAGCCAAGCTCCGGCAGCCGTGATGGCGGCCAGCGTCAGAAAGGCCTGGCCAAGCGGATGAAAGCCCCCCATGCCCAACGGCACTAGCAGCACTGCCAGCATGACAGCAAGCAGCCAGCCGCTGGTTTCGAGGTTGATGGCCCAGCCGGTCGACCGGGTGGCTGAGCGGGTCTGCCGAGATCGCGACGCCGGTCTCATGCAGCCCTCGCCGGGGTGTACGAATCGTCTTCGTCCTCGTCGCCATACTCGTCGTCATCATCGAGGCCGTATTCATCACCGTAGCCGTATCCGTAGCCATAGCCGTATCCATAGCCATAGCCGTACCCCAGCTCTTCGATCCCAACGGCATTGACGACCGTGCCAAACAGGTTGACGCCGAACATCCGCAGGGTCTCAACGGCCCTGATCAGCATCCGGCGGCGGTTCTTTTCGGGTCGGACCACCATCACCAAGCCGTCACACATCCGGCCGACGGCAGCGGCGTCGGTGCCGGCCATGACCGGTGGGGCGTCGACAATGATCTGGTCATAGCAGCCTTCAGCCCAGCCGAGCAGTTCGGCAAAGCGATCGCCCAGCAGCAGTTCACCCGGGTTGGGTGGCCGCCGGCCGGCGGGAATGACATCGATCGGCACCTCACCAGATGGCTGGGCGAGTGCGGCGGCGGCCTCGGGCATCGGCTCATTGCCTCGCAGCAGGTCAGACAGCCCCGGCTGGCCCCGGCGGTTAATCAGCCGGGTGAGCCCCGGCTTTCGCATA
>RFVE01000503.1 GCA_009922585.1 Planctomycetia bacterium | reverse complement strand
GCAGCTGCCGAAGAATCACCGTCGCCCTCGTCTCATCTTCAAGCAGCTGCCCCTTCACCGATTCCAGGTGCTCAAGCAACGTTGCCTTGGACGGCAACTTCTTTCTGACGCGGGCCCGCTCCTCCAACTCCTGACGTTCCGCCCGCACGATCGCCAGCTCGCGTTCACGGTCAGACAGCCGGGTGGTGAGTGAACTGAGTGAGCCGTCCCCACTCTCCACCGCAACAGCAAGCCGCTCGATGGCACCCTCCAGCCGTTGTTCCTGCTTCTCAAGCCGTTTTAGTTCTGTCGCAATGGCCCCACCGGCGGCATGCAGCTTTCGGACCCGGGCCAGCACCGCATCACGACAGCCTTCAAGTGACAGCACCTCATTGACGACTGCTTCCAGCACCGCCTGCTCAGTGCGTTCACGCATGCAGTAGACCCGGTTCCAGCACTTTCCACTGGTTGCCGCAGAGCATCGGAAGGAGCCATTCTTCTTTCCATACGAATAGATCTTGGCCCCGCAGACACCGCAGACGAACACACCCGAAAGGAGTCCCCGCCGCTCCCTGCTGGTGCCACGAAGCGGGTGGCCTGCTCCTCGGATCGGCTTCTGAAACACCCGCCGCTTATCGACCACTTCATTGGCCCGATACCAGAGGGCATCAGACACAATACGCAGATGCTCACTCACACGGGTTTCGACCTTGTCGGGATCATTCCAGACGTAGACCGACTTGCCAGTCCGCAGTTTGCGATTAGATCGCTTTACCCGAAAGGTTTCAAACCCGCGATACATCGTTCGCCGGATGATGGCGTTGACATTCGCTGCCGTCCACTTTTGGCGATCCGCTGAAAGACTTCCTTGATGACTTCCGCCTTCTCCGGTTCGATCTCGTCGTAGAACGGCCCCTTGGCGGGCTCGGTTTCGGTAGCGGGTACCGTCGGCCGACGCTTGTAGCCAATGACGGTATTGCCGATTGCTGCCCCCCGTGCCCACAGCCCGTCGTGCGCGCGAGCAATGCGTCGCCGGGTATAGAAGTTTGATCGGGTGTGCTGCATCTGGCACATATGCAGCCGATCCGGCCAGTCTTCGTCTGACGTGTCGATGTAGTCGGACGGGCAGATCACGCGAATGCCCGCATCGACAGCTGACTCAAACAGTTCACCCGCCTTTGTGTGATGGCGATAGAGCCGGCTCGACTCCTCAGCGATGATGATGTCCCAGCGTTTGGCCTCAATGCCAGCCCACACCTGGTTGATGCCCGGACGATCAGCGATCTCACCACTGACTTCTGGTTCTTGAATG
>RFVE01000502.1 GCA_009922585.1 Planctomycetia bacterium | reverse complement strand
GCCGACGACCTCGGCTGGGCGGACTTGTCGTGCTACGGCAGCACCTTCCACGAATCGCCCAATCTCGACACACTCGCCGCCCAGGGCATGCGGTTCACCCAGGCGTATTCGAGCAGCCCGTATTGCTCGCCTTCACGCGCCGCCATCATGACCGGACGGCATCCGGCGCGGGTGAAGATCACGGATTACATCCCCAGTAATGGCAAGAGCGGCAAACTGCTGCCCGCAGAGATGAAGATGGAACTGCCGTTGAAAGAAGTGACCATGGCCGAACTGCTACGGGATGCTGGCTACGCGACGTGGCACGTTGGGAAATGGCATCTTGGCGATCTCGGCTACTACCCCGAGGACCAGGGCTTTCAGGTCAACATCGCGGGTCACGCGGGCGGGCTGCCGCCGAGCTATTTCTGGCCTTATGGCAACAAGAACAACGAACTCGTGCCCAAGGCTGCGGGGAAGGGCTACCACTCGCGCGGCGTGCCCGGTGTCGTCACGGGTGGCAAAGAGGGTGAGCACCTCTGCGACCGGCTCACCAGCGAAGCGATGAAGCTGATCGAGAACCGCAAACCAGAGCAGCCCTTCTTCCTCTACCTGCCTTTCTACGACGTGCATACGCCGATCATGGCAAAACCCCGACTCGTCAAAAAATACGAGGCGAAAGCCGCCCGCCTCAGTCTGCCACCCGTGCCACAAACACCCCGGTTCATCGAGGACAACCGCGGCCACGGTGGCATCCGGGCCAAGATGCCGGAAACCCAGGTGAACCCGATCTATGCCGCGATGATCGAGACCATGGACATCAACGTCGGTCGGTTGATGGCGAAGCTCGATGAACTCGGCATCGCCAATGACACGCTGATCGTCTTCACCAGCGACAACGGCGGCCACAACGTCACCAGCAACCGCCCGCTCCGCGGCTGCAAAGGCTGGCTCTACGAGGGTGGCGTGCGGGAGCCGTGGATCGTGAAATGGCCCGGCGTGACCAAGCCCGGTAGCACCTGCAACGTGCCGGTGATGAACACCGACATCCTGCCCACCGTGCTCGAGGTCTGCGGCCTTCCCTCAAAGCCTGACCTGCACAAAGATGGCATCGGCTTCGCCAGCTTGCTCAAAGGCGAAACCAAACCCGTGCATGACGCCCTGTTCTGGCACTTCCCCCACTACGGTAATCACGGCAGCGGACCGTGCAGCAGCGTGCGAGTCGGCGATTGGAAACTCATCCACTGGATCGAGGACGACAGCGTCGAGCTGTTCGACCTAGCCACCGATCTGTCCGAGAAAAACGACCTCGCCGCCCA
>RFVE01000501.1 GCA_009922585.1 Planctomycetia bacterium | reverse complement strand
AGGTGCATCGTCGGCTCGACGGTATAGCCCTGGCCTGGGTTGGTGATCCGCACGCCGGTGGCGAGGCCACTGCTGTTGACCTCGAGGATGCCACTGGCCTGCTCAACGGAACCGTCGCCACCACCAGAGAACGTGACTGGATAGACCGTATCGGGGTCATAGCCACTGCCACCGTTGGTGATGATTACGCCAGCACTGTAGCCGGCGCCAGCGTCACTCACGGTGATTGCTGAAAGCCCGGTCTTGGTCTCGATTGGAAATGCACCGGCGCGATTGAGCACCGGCACATAGGCGGTGCTGTAGTCGGGGTTGATGCCATTGTTGTCGGGGCCACCCGTCAGGGGATGCTTCGTGCCAGCAGGGTCGCCGGTCAGGGTGTAAGAGGGTGGGTTGGTTTTGGCGTCGTAGCCATCGCCGAGGACCGTCAGGATGATGTGATCAACCTGCTTGGGGCCTGAGTTCACCGGCAGGTGGATCGGCGGTGCGGGCGAGACTGCCGTGACACCACCGGTGACAGGGTACTGGCTGCGAAGGGCTTCATCGGCATAGAAAGCGTTCCCGCCGACGGTGGTGCTGAAACTGACGGGAAGGCCCCCGGGGCCGGCCAGCGGATTGGCCGGGTCGCTGGGTGTAAGCAGGCTCTGGTCATAGCCTGCCCCGGGGTCAGTGATGACAAGGCCATTGATCTGGCCTGGCTTATAACTCTGGCTATTCACTGTGACATAACCAGTTGCCTGCCGCCCACCGGCAGGTGGGGCTGGGAAGACCGGCTGCGGATAGCCGTGTTCGGGCAGCAGTCGGGCGACTGCTGTGGCTGGTTGGCCGCTGGTGGCGGGCAGCTGGACGGCGGGCTCACGGGTATAGCCCGCGCCCGGATCGGTGACGGTGATACCAAGAATTTTTCCCGAGCTGTCGACCGTATCAATAAAACCCTGAGCAGCCCGACCACTGGCCGGTGGGGCAAAGCTGACATTGAGGTTGCTGGGGCTGCCCTTGGCGTAGCCGCTGCCCCCGTCGCTGACCCAAACGCCGGTGGAATAGCCGGTGCCGATGCCGGCGCCAAAGAAGGCATGGCTGCCCGCTGAGACGTCGGCCAGATCGATCGCCCCGGTGCCCATCACGGCAAAGCCTGCAGCGGGCGTGCCGCTGGTCGGCGTGTTGAAGACGACTTCGGGCGGCGCCTCAAAGCTGTTGGCGGTGGTCGGTCCGTCAAGCATCGGCCGGGCGATGCCGTTGATCTCGACCGTGCCGTCGGGGGCGATGCTCGAGCCGGGGCCGGGCAGGTAGTGGTTTTCACCGAACCAGTAGTTT
>RFVE01000051.1 GCA_009922585.1 Planctomycetia bacterium | reverse complement strand
GATCAGGGCTTTGACTTTCACTGTCGGACGCTCGAGAGCCTCGATGCGACTGGCAGGCCGACCGGCTTTGGTGAATACCTCAATCGCAACCAGCAGTTGGCTCGTGTCGATCCGGACCTCCACCGTTCTCCACCGACCGACGCCTTTGCCGGTTTTGCGATGGGGCCACGGGACTCGATGGATCTGCTTGAGACGCGGCTGGCGGCGGCGTTCCCGGCGGACCTGTCGCTCCACACCATCCGGAGCCCGCGGTACCGAGACTGGCTCTGCGAAATTGCTCCGGCTGGAGTCGATAAGTGGTCGAGTGTGCTGCAACTGGCATCGGGCTGGGGCATTCCACCGGAAGCGATCTGTGCTGTCGGCGATGACCGCAACGATCTGCCAATGATCGAGGGAGCTGGACTCGGCGTTGCCATGGGGAACGCCCGTCCCGAGGTACGGCAGGCAGCCGACCGGATCGTGGCCGGTCATGAAGATGGCGGGCTGCTGGAAGTCGCCCATCTCCTCATCGCAGGCTGAAGCCGCGCAGGCTGCCCGGACTGCGCAGACTGTCCGCGATGGCCCGGGCTGCCAACCAGGGCTTGCGACAGGCTTCACGGGCGCGATACATCTCCCTCGCCTGAACGGTCGGCATCCCGCCGTCCGCCCGGATGCAGCCGTAGCGACCCGCGGAAAACCCTGGATCCTTGGGTTCCCCTGCGTGGAGCAGGGCCGTGAAGGGCCTCTTCCACAGCCCGTGAAATGACAGCCCCGGATCGGCCCATGGATCTGAAACTCCAACGACCGGGAAGCATCTGTCAAAGTACCGAAGCGTCCTTTGCTGCAGGCGACACCATTTATTCAGCACTCGTTCGCGACGGCGGCAGTCTGGTGCGGCTTGACTGGTCCGCCGCTGCCTGGTCTGGGCCCCCGGACAATACCCTTGCCTGGTGGCGGAGCATCGTGCCCGAGGTGGAAGAAAAGGGCATCCAGCTTGCCCCTGTCGATATCCTCCTGGATACCCTCGAGGCCCTCGGGAGCGAGCCGAATGAAGCGCCGCTGCGGTACTTGCTGGCGCTCCAACTGGTGCGGCGGCGGGTACTGCGTTTCGCTGATCCGGCAGAGCCGGCTGCGGTGGAGCAGGAGAAACAGCTGGCGGTCGACGGTCAGACAGCCGAAACAGTGATCTTTTCATGTCGTCGACGGGACTGTGACTTCATCGTGGTGGTCGCGGTCCCCGAGCCAACCGAACGACAAGCGGTCGAAGAACGACTAGCCGGGCTACTCTGGTCTGGGGGTGAGGCATGAAGGCACCTGAAACGGTCCCTCCCAGGTGCGGCTGGCGGGTCAGACTCGCCTTTGTCGCTGTGCTGTTGGTGGTCGCCGGGAGTGGGGCGAGCTGCCCGGGTGTATTACGAGGCTATCAGGTCGGCATCATGCCCCTGCCGCGAACGCTGCCCGCTAACCCGACACGGGAGCAGATCATCGCTGCTGTCGAGGACAATACTGGAAGGGTGCGTAGCTACATGGCCTCCCAGGCGGTGCTGTCGGTGCCGGGGGTGCCTCGGCTGTCGGCCCAGGTTGCCTCTGAGCCGCCGCGGCGATTCCGGCTGCGTGCCCAAACCTCACTGACTGGCAACGAGCTCGACTTGGGCAGTAATGACGACCTCTTCTGGCTCTGGATCAGACGGCATGAGCCGCCAATCATGCTGTTCTGCCGGCATGATCGCTATGAGCAATCTTCAGCCCGTAGGCTGCTGCCAATTCGGGCCGACTGGATGCCGGAGTTGCTCGGTCTGGTACGATTTGGACCGAACGACAGGCATGAAGGTCCGTTCACGACCGCTGACGGTCGGCTTGAAATTCGCAGTACTATCGATTCACCGGACGGACCGTTGCTGAAGTCAACTCTGTTGCATGCGACGACCGGGCTGGTTGAGGAGCAGCACCTGTTCACGAGTGCCGGCGAGCGGCTTGCCAGTGTCCGCACCTCACGGCACCGGGTCGATCCGACGTCCGGTGCTGCCCTGCCAAGGTTGGTTGAGGTGTCGTGGCCAGCATCGGGTGTTGAGTTCACGCTGGAGCTGACGAGCCTCGTCATCAATGCGGCCACCACCGATCCTGGCCAGCTCTGGCAGATGCCAGCCTATGAAGGCTATGAGCCGGTCGATCTGGCCGATCCTGCGGTCACGATTACACCCGTCGGTGGTTGAGACTGTGGCCGATCGGTCTCTCAGGCCGATGGGGCCGCGTCATCGCGTCCTTCGTCTCCGTCGCGAAACTGCCGGATGGTGGCCCGTGCCCGAGAGAGCCGGGAGGAGCATCGCCTGCGGCATCGTCCTCCGCCGCTGGGACGATCAACCGCAGCTGGCGCTGGAGCTGCCGAACAGTCACCCGGCGGGCAATGACCGTCAGGTAGGTTGTTAGCGTCGAGCGGCCGGAAAACATCTTGAGTGCTGCGGCGTCACGAGCGAGCAGTTCAGCGAAAACCTCAGCAACGAGGTCATCGTGGTCGGTGTTCGAAAGTCCACGTTGCCGGCGGGTTGCAGTTCGGGAGACAACTTCCGAAATCAGCCGGCCAAACCGCCTGATGAAAAGGTCCCATCCCCCGGGGGTTCCGGCGATACAGGCCTCAACCAGCTGCCAGTCGGCTGGCCGACAGTACGACCCGTTTGGGGTGTCGCGATCACTTGTCATGCCGATTACTCCACGGCACCAGTGCCTTTGCCAGCTAAAATATACCCATCACGCGATCGAGTCACCAAGGCCGAACTCTGGTCGGGATGATTCTTCTAGCGGTCGCGTCGCGAATATTGAAGGGAAGTGCCCGTACAGGCCGATTGACCTTTCGTTGACAGTCCAGAAACGGCTTCCTACGATGCCGCTTTCCGCAGCACTGCCACAATCGTTACAGACGACCTAAGGTGTTGTGGTCCGGCTGAATGCCGGGGCGGACGTCAGCACGACCGCCACTATGTTCAGAGTGTTTCAACCGAGGAGTTATCCCACCATGACGCACGTCGTCGCTGAGCCATGCTTCGCCTGCAAGTACACGGACTGTGTTGTTGTCTGCCCGGTCGAATGCTTCTACGAGGGAGAACAGATGGTCTACATCCATCCCGACGAGTGCATTGACTGCGAGGCCTGCGTGCCGGAATGTCCCGTCGAGGCTATCTTTCACGAAGATAACCTGCCGGCAGAGTGGAAGGACTTCACCGAGCTCAATGCCGAGATGTCACCGCAGTTGCCTGTGATCACCGAGAAGAAGGATCCGCTCTGCGAGTAGTGAGTCGAGGCGGCCTCAGATCATTGCTGGAGGTCGGCTAGCCAATAGGCTTGGTCGACGAAGTTTTTCCAGCTCGCGTACTTGGGGTTATGCAGTTTCACTGCCATGAGTGGGCTGCGCTTTGGCATGGCTGGCTGCCGGACAAGTTGCATCCGGGCTTCTCGTGGTGTGCGGCCGCCCTTCCGGACATTGCAGGCGACGCAGGCACAGACGATGTTGTCCCAACTAGTGGGGCCGCCCCGGCTTTTCGGCAGCACGTGGTCAAGCGAGAGTTCGCTGGTGGGAAAACTCTTGCCGCAATACTGGCAGCGGTTGGCATCGCGGGCGAAGACGTTTCGCCGGTTAAACCGAAGGCCAAGCCGCGGCCGACGGTCACAGTGCGGTAGCCGGATCACGCGGGGTGCCTGCAACTCGTAGCCGACCGCCTGGATCCAGTCCTGGTCGGGAGACCGGTCGAGGGCCTCGATGGCTGAAAGCTCTCGCCACGAGTCGATCGAATGGGCCGAGAATCGACCCTCCTCAATGTGAACGACCTCAGCAAGTTGCCGGAACAGCAGCGTGAGGGACCGACGGACGTTCGTTACCTGAACCGCCATGAATGAGCGGTTGAGTACCAATACGCTCAGCCCAAGCGTCGCGGGCGCGAACGGAGAAAGGTGAGCCGCAGTTGCCATCGTCGCTGGCCGTGATTTCGCGTCGGGAGGCATTGGAGGATTCCACCGTCCCCCGCAGTCTACCGCCCCGTCATGAAGGCTGCCAAATGCCAGTTCGCTGGCTGCCGTGGTTCAGCAGCAGAGAAACTGCCTGCCTATGGGGCTTCCTCGTAGCTGTTCTCTGCCGCCGCGATTGCCACGGATGACAGCCCCAATAGAAGGCTTGCCTTTCTTGTAAAATGCCGTCAAACTCCGAATGTGGTGAGGCATGATGTATTGTTCCGCTCACCGCCGCCGGAATCGGCGACCGACCGCTCCCCACCAAAAAGGCTCGGAGGCGACCAGTGCTGCATTATTCTTGTGATCTCTGTCAACGGCCGATCGATCCCCATGTTGGCCTACGACATGTCGTCAAGATTTCAGTGTTCCCAGCGGTTGAAGGGGAACCCGACGAACGCTGTGACGGGGATGACGTCGGAGCGTGTGACGATCACCTCGAAAACATGCACGACTTGCTTGAACGGATGGAGGAGCAGGATCTGGCTGCTTTTCTCGATGATGGCACCCGCTCGCTTCGTTTTGATCTCTGCGAGGGCTGCCGCCAACGGTTCCTGCGAAACCCGCTTGGTGCGAAGCCGAATAAGTCTTTCTCGTTCAGCCAAAATTGAAGAGTTGTTGCGGCTAGCCCACGTGGCCTGATCGTGTCTGGTCGTGTGAACGCTTTTTCTCCTGCTCGCGAAGAATCGCTTGCGGAATTGCCCGGGGGCTGTAGGTTCAGCATCTTTCCCCTAGGAGATCCCCCATGTCTGCATCACCCCTTGCTATCGCCACGATTGCCGGAGACGGCACCGGTCCAGAGGTGACCGCAGAGGCGCTGAAAGTACTCGAGGCGATCGCTCAGTTGGAGGGCTTTGACTACTCTGTCGAACCGCTCGACTGGGGCGGGGATCGTTACCTGCGAACGGGAGAGATCATCCCAGCGGGCGGCCTGGAACTGCTGCGGTCGAAGGATGCCGTCTTTCTCGGGGCGATCGGCCATCCCGATGTACCCCCGGGGGTGCTCGAAAAAGGCCTGCTCCTTGAACTTCGATTCAAGCTTGACCAGTACATCAACTTGCGGCCGGTCAAACTGCTGCCGGGTGTCGAGACCCCGCTGGCAGGCCGGGGGCCGGACGACATCGACTTCGTCGTCGTTCGCGAAAACACCGAAGACCTCTACTGCGGCGTCGGTGGATTTCTCAAGAAAGGAACCCCGGACGAAGTGGCCGTCCAACAGGCGGTCTATACACGCAAGGGTTGCGAACGATGCATCCGCTGGGCGTTTGAGTACACGCGGCGGCGGAACAGCCCTAAGAAGACACTGACGCTGGTTGCCAAGACGAATGTTTTGACATTTGGGCATGATCTCTGGTGGCGAACCTTCCAAGAGGTGGCCCGGGACTATCCCGATGTCACCACCGATTACAACCACGTTGATGCCTGCTGCATGTGGATGGTCAAGGATCCCCAGGCTTACGACGTGATCGTGACGACGAACATGTTCGGCGACATCATCACCGATCTTGCCGGTATTCTTCAGGGGGGCATGGGGGTGGCTGCCGGCGGGAACCTCAACCCTGATCCCGGCGGGGTGAGTATGTTTGAGCCGATGGGCGGCAGTGCCCCGAAGTACACCGGCAAAAACGTCATCAACCCAATTGCAGCGATTAACGCCATGGCGATGCTGCTGGAGCAGTCAGGGCAGCCTCAAGCGGCAGCCCGCATCGACCGGGCTGTTGCCTCGGTCACTGGTACGAAGATGAAAAGCCAGGCAGCCGGGCGAATGGGGCATGGCACCAGCGAGATAGGTGATCTGGTGGTTGCAGCCTTAAGTGAGTGATTGATCGAGTTGGGAAAGGCTGCAGTCAGTCATTTCCAAGGAGCACCCGGTGCCCGCCTTCCTGGCTGACAGCCGCTGCCTCGAGAATCCGCAACGCCCGCACCATGTCGCCAAGTCCACCGATCCGCCGGACCAGACTGGTGGTGGCCCGGTGGAACTGCAGCAGCATCGACTCGTCGACGGGCCGCTCGTTCTCAAGCGACTCCTGATGTCTGCCGGCGTCATCGAACCAGACCAGCCCTGCCGGCAGGTCGATGAAGGCGATGCCTCGTTCGCAGGCGACCTGTAAAGCGGCTGGTGGTCGGAAACCGATTGCCTCTTCCCAGCTGGCGGGGATGTATTGGCCGCTACTGATCTGCGCCAGCGGGCCAGTCCCTGGCATCGCATCTGAAGAGAAGTCGAGACTCATCATCTGGTAGTCACTCGCAGCCTGTCGTTCGGAAGTTGCGTGCCGAACCGAGACGACGCTACTTGGGGGGCGGTCAATGACATAGCAACACCAGTCAATCATTTCGATCAGATTGCGGCGAACGTATTCAGCCTGCTCCCGGCTTTCATCGGGGGGGTGAGGCACACGCTGATGACAGAACACCATTCGGGGCAGGCCAAGTCTGGTCGCAATGAGTTCTTTAAGTCGTACCGTTGCCGGCGCGTGCCGCCGTGACAGTTCTGCCATGAAGGCAATGCCCGACTGCTCCACCCGGGCGAGCAAATGGTCAATTTCGCCGCGGGGCCCGGGCAGCGATGCGGCCGAGTAAATCGCCTTGCCTGCATCGCAGGCCGCAAGAATTGGGGTTGGGCCGTACCATTGGTCGGCAAGGTAGAGCAGGGCGTCGACGTCATCGCGGCTAGCCATCACGCGAAAGCCATCAGCGGCTACTGCGTTGAGTTCGGCGGCGGCGCGACGGGCGCGATGGGAGACCTGCTCGCAGACAGCCCGGACCTCAAAGCGGTCGGCCAGCGAGCGGATTGCGGGCAGGTAGCGGCCCTCCCAGCGATTGCCGAGGCCGATGATCCCGACACCGAGCTTCATGATGTTGCCTCTGGCGGGGCGGAATCGGGAGGAGCCGGATCAGCGTCAACGGTGGCGGCCTGCTCCCGCTCGTGCCGAAGTCCCTTGTCGGCGATGTCCTTGCGGCACCAGCCACCTCGCCAACGGATTTCTCGGACGCCCTCGTAGGCCCGCAATTTGGCTCTGGCCAATGAACTTCCAGTGGCGGTGACCGCAAGCACCCGGCCACCGGTTGCCAGCACCTGCTGCGGATCGGCAGGGTCGATCTGCGTTGCGGCATGGAATACCTCGATGTCGGCGAGTGCGGCTGCCCGGTCGAGTCCGCGGATTGGCAGGCCTGCGGTGACCGTACCGGGATAGCCTTCTGATGCCATCACCACGCTGACACTCGCTCCGTTTTTCCAGCGAAGCGGGGCGAGTTCGGCGAGCCGGCGGTCGACGGCCGCATTGAGCAGGTCGAGAAGGCTTGATTCCATCCGTGCCAGCAACGCCTGGCACTCGGGGTCGCCGAAGCGAACATTGAACTCCAGCACCTTGGGCCCCTGCGCGGTGAGCATCAGCCCACCGTAGAGGACGCCGTGAAACGGTGTGCGTCGTCGCCGCATCGTATGCACGGTCGGAACAAGAATGCGTTCTTCAATCTCCTGCCGGAGGGTGTCATCAACAAACGGGGCTGGGCAGAAGGCCCCCATCCCGCCGGTGTTCGGGCCTTCGTCACCGTCGTAGGCGGCCTTGTGATCCTGTAGCGGCGGCAGTGTGACGATCGTCCGGCCGTCGGTGATTGCCATAATGCTGACCTCGACGCCATCAAGCCGCTCTTCAATCAGCACCCCGCGACTGGCTTTGCTGAACTGAGGATCGCAGCGGAGTTGCTCGACGGCGGCGATCGCGTCGGCTCGGTTGTCACAGACGAAGACTCCTTTGCCGGCTGCCAGTCCGTCAGCCTTGACCACCACCGGCTCGTCTTCGCGGGCCTCAAGAAAATCCTGTGCCTGTTCCATCGAGTGAAACTGCCGGTGCATGGCTGTCGGAATGTCGCCGGCGTGCATGATTTCCTTGCAGAAGATCTTGCTGCCCTCGAGTTGAGCCGCCTGAGCCGAGGGCCCGAAGGCTCGAACGCCGGCGGCAGTCAGGGCGTCGACGAGGCCGGCAACGAGCGGAGCCTCAGGGCCGACTACGACGAGCTCGATGCCATGCTTTTTGGAAGCCGCAACGATCGCATCGGTGTCGGTTGCCTGCACGGCGATGTTGGTCCCGCATAGAGCGGTCCCGGCATTGCCCGGCGCCGTGAAAACTTCGGCCCCATCCCGGGCAAGTTTCCAGGCGATCGCGTGTTCCCGCCCACCGTTCCCAACAACTAAAACCCGCTGTTTCTGCTGCATAATGTTCTACGTGTCTCCGCAGTTAGCCACCGGTGGTCAAGGAGAGGAATTCAGCGGCCTGCGAGGAACAGGCCGCCGCGGCCTGCGTGCCGCGACCATCGCCGTAGGCTGCATTGTGGCGGCCGCCTCGTTTTCGGAAACCCCGGGCTGGCAGAGATTACCGAGCGGCAGTTTTCCCGGCGGGACCACCCAAGAGCCGACGTTGACACCTACGGCGCTGCGGATAAAGTATGGTGAAGAGTTTGTGAAAAAAATCACGAAGTCGCATATCGCCCGGTTTTTTGATGATTTTCGACTGTTGCCACCACGATATGCGGCAAAAACCCGCGTACAATGTGCGGATGCCGACACAGGTTCCCCATGATGGTTTTTTCGTTGACCGGTCTGCTGGCAAGCCAGCTGCGGACTGAACGGGTGAGGGTGCTTCATGGCTGACAAAAAAAAGATGTCAGTAGCGGAAATTCTTGCTGCCGCCCGTGGGGAAGGCAAAGCGGCGGGGAAAGAGGCTGCAATGCCAGCCGATCAAACGGCGGCGGCCCAGGCCGAAACGCCACAATCGTCCGCCGATTCACCGGCGGCAACGCCGGCGGCCCCCAAGCCTGGCAGTGCTGGCCGCCCGAGCGTCAAAGACATTCTGGCGATGGCGCGATCAAAGGGGGCAGCTGCCAGTCCCGTTGATGCTGCACCTGCCAAGCCCAAGCCCGCCTCCAAAACTGCTGCTGGGAAGCCGGCCCCCGCGAAGAAGCCTAACGCCCCTGTTGCCGGTCCGAAAAAAAATGTTCAGCGGGACACGGCGAGCATCCTCGCCGCTGCCCGGAGCGGCGCGAAGCCGGGGCCCGTCGGGAAGGCCGAAGCTCCCGTCGTTGCCAAACCGCAGGCTCGGTCTGCAGCCAAACCTCCACCGCGTCCGGTTCCACCGCGGCCCGCCAGGCCCGCGGCGAAGAAGCCTGCCAAAAACGCTGCCACTGATGAGCGTAGAGGCTTTTTGGGCTACGCCGTTGGATCTTTTATGGCAGTCGGTTTCACTGCTCTCTCGATGACCGGCGGTCTGTTCGGGCTGGGGCTTGCAAGATTTTTCTTTCCGAATGTGTTGGCGGAACCTCCGAGCCGATTCAAAGTCGGCAGCAAAGAGGGGTTCCCGGTTGGCAAGGTGGAAACGAAATACGTCGCCCAGTACGGCGTTTGGGTGGTCAACAGCGAATTTGAAGGCGTGCAGCAGATCTACGCTCTCAAGACGGTCTGCACGCACCTTGGCTGCACCCCGAACTGGCTGGAAGCCGAGCAGAAGTTCAAGTGTCCCTGTCACGGTAGTGGTTTCTATAAAGACGGCATCAACTTCGAGGGGCCTGCTCCGAGGCCACTCGAGCGGTATGCGATCCGGATTGCGGACGACGGCCAACTTGAAGTCGACAAGAGCAAGTCCTTCCAGGAAGAACTCGGGCAATGGAATGATCCCGAGTCGTTTGTCACAGCGTAAATCAGTCCAGTTGCCCGCTGAGCGGGCGCCCTCAATCACTCGTAGCCGGATCAACACTGATGGCGATTGGCGAAACAATCCGAAATTCGCAGATTTGGAAGAGCATCTTCCGGCACCCGATGCCGCTTGACAGGCGAAATCGGATCGTGGTGATGTTGACGAACTTTTTTCTTCACCTCCACCCTGTCTCGATCAAAAAACAGGGCATCGCTCTTTCGTTCACTTGGTGTATGGGGGGCGTGACCTTCTTTCTGTTCTTGGTTGAGACCGTCACCGGCGTGCTTCTGATGTTTTATTACCGCCCGACTTTGGAGTGGGCGTACAACGACATCCTGGCGCTCCGGGACGTGACGAGTCTTGGCATCCTGCGAGAGCTTCATCGGTGGGGTGCGCACGCGATGGTGATCACCACCTGGCTGCACATGTATCGTGTTTTCCTGACGGGCAGCTATAAGCCGCCGCGGGAATTTAACTGGGTGGTCGGTGTCATCCTCTTGTTGTTGACCCTTTTGTTGTCGTTCACGGGCTACCTGTTGCCCTGGGATCAACTGGCGATTTGGGCGATCACGGTTGGTTCGAATATGGCCAGGGCGACGCCAATCCTGGGGTACGAAGGGCCTGGCCAGCAGTTGCTGACGATCGGGGGCATCGACATGATTACCGATGGCTCCGATGCCCGGTTCGGTTTGCTCGGTGCCAGGTTCGTCGGTGAAGAGACGCTCAATCGGTTCTATGTCCTGCACTGCATCGCAATCCCCTTGGCGGTTGCGTTGCTGCTTGCGATTCACTTCTGGCGGGTTCGGAAAGACGGCGGTATCAGCGGTCCGCTGTAAGTGCCTGCACCATTCGAAAAGATCACCCTACGCGGATAGCGTTCCATGCATTCAAACGGCTTTTTTCTCAGTGATGTCGCCGGCTTTCTCGGGGGGTACTACACCTTTCTGGCAATCATGAACGGCGTGGCTGCGATGATCTTGTGGCGACGGCAGCAGCGAACTGGGTGGGCTGTGTTCTGGGCGTCGTTTGCTGGCGTGATGATGATTCTCGCCAGCCTGGCACTTTCCGGTTCAGCGAGCATGGTCCCGGTTCTTCCGGAGGCCATCCGCGGGTTGGTGAACCAGTTGTCAGGGCCGGTTCTTTACACCTTGGGCACGACCGCGTTCCTGGTGCTGCTGTTTGTGTTCAGGAAGTTCTTTGTGCAGCCAATGGTGGCCTGGACGGTTTTCAATGCGTCATTGCTGCTGTTGGGGCTGTCAATGGCTGATGAAAACTTTGCCGCAATCGTCATGAAGCCAGACAACGTGCCTATTGTTGGGCTCGTCTACTTGTTGGCGTTCTTTACCTGGGTTGCAACGAAGCAGGCCGTTGTGAATGACGAGCGGATCAAGCAGGGTCTGCCGGTGGTCGAGAAAGTAAATGACGAGAAGGTGCTCGTTTGGCCGGATCTGGTTTACACCGAATTGATCTGCATGGTGGCAGTATCGGCCCTGCTTCTTGTCTGGGCGATTTTCCTTCCTGCTCCGCTGGAAGAGCCTGCTTCCAGCGTCAAGACACCAAACCCCTCCAAGGCCCCGTGGTACTTTCTTGGGCTTCAAGAAATGCTGGTCTATTTTGACCCTTGGTATGCGGGTGTCGTGTTGCCGAGCCTGGTTGTCTTTGGGCTTATGGCGATGCCCTACCTCGACTTCAATAAGCGGGGGAACGGCTATTACTCGATTGAAGAACGGAAATTCAGTTATTTGGTGTGGCAGTTCGGTTTTTTCGAGTTGTGGATCACCTTGATTATCCTCGGCACTTTCTTGCGGGGGCCGAACTGGAATTTCTTCGGACCGTTTGAGTACTGGACGCCCTACAAGGTCGAGGTGCTCAACAATGTTGACCTTCCCCAGATGTTTTGGGTGCAGTGGTTGAACCAACCGCTTCCGAGGGCGCCGCAGGATGCTGGCTTGTTGACGCAGATTGGCTACATCTTTCTGCGGGAGGCTCCCGGGCTGATCGTCATGGGCGCGTATCTGGTTCTGCTGCCACCGCTGCTTGCCATCACGGTTTTTCGTGGCTTTTATGCCAAGATGGGCTTCATCCGCTACATGGTGATGGCCAACCTGATGCTGCTGATGCTTACTCTGCCGCTCAAGATGATTCTCCGTTGGACGTTGAATCTGAAGTACATCATCAGCATCCCTGAGTTTTCCCTGAACTTCTGAGAAGCGGCCTCCTTTTTCTGGCTACTCAAACCCTGTCCCCTGTCACGCACGAGCCCCTCCGATGCCTGCCACTGAACAGACCTGGCGAGACCTGAAGATCCTCCACGTCGTTTTTGGCGTGGTGGCCCTGATCCTGTTGCTGGCGACCGTGATCATGCTCACGGTTGACCATAACCGGCCTTGGAAGAAATATCAGCGGACCTTTCGGGCTCTTGAGACGTGGACTGCCGCGGCGAGAGTGGATGCGGAGGACACCAGGGCATTTGCCGAAAAAGCTAATGAACTCGAGGATGCGCTTGCTGCTGTTCGGCGTGCCGACCTCAACCCCGACTTGATCGGTGCCTTCTTGGCCGAAGCGGAGAAGGTGCCGGAGGACGCAGAGGCCGCAGTCGCTGTCCGGGAGGATGTCGGCAAACTCCGTAGTGAGGCTAATGCCGACGAGCGTTTTGTCCTTCGCGGGGATCTGCTGCAGCGACTGCGAGACATTGTTGATCGGGCTGAGTTTCGTGAAAACCAGTTGGCTGGCACGTTGAAACTCCGTAAGGCGGAACTGGACAAGCGTCGTGCTGACTACGAGTTGGCAATCGCCGAAGAGGCGCCTGCCGAGCGGCAGCGGGAACTGCTCGAACTTGCCGATGCGAAGCGGGCGGAAGTGAATGAGGCGACGCTGTCCTTTCAGCGGGCCAATACGCACCGTAAGAGCCTCAACCAGACGCTCGGAGCGATTAACGCCCCTGAGAATTCTGCTGCGAAAGATCTGGCCGACCATCGTCAATCGCTCTCGCTCCTGCGGAAGGTGTTGAGTGATCGATCGCCCAATTTTGGGAAGACGGTGCTCGAACTGCCGGTACTCGACGCGTTCAATGGCCCGCTTCGTGTGGATCAGATCTGGCTTCCCAAACTGACGTTGAACAACAACTTCAGAGATGTTGCCCGGTTTGATCGCTGCACAACCTGTCACCAGGGCATGACGAAATCGGTTCCCGGGCAACCGACCGAGCCTGCGTATCCGCAGGCAGGTGCTGTCGAGGTAGTGTTGGAGACGCCCAACGAGCCGCCCAGCAGCGAGTTGGCCGAAGCAGAGAAACTCGAGGTGCTCTATGGATTCCAATTGGCAGAGCAGGGCCTGTTCAAGGCGACCGATGCAACGGTAAGCGTTGTGCTGCCGGAGTCGCCGGCGGCGATTGCCGGACTGCAGAGCGGCGATGTCATCACGGCGATCGGAGGTGGTCGGACACCAGTTCGTGAAGTCGCTGTCGCGGGGCTGATCGAGAACGTTGCGTGGGGGAGCCCGCTGCGGCTGGAGATCAGGCGTGGCGTGCCCCAGCCCTACTCAACGCATCCGCGGCTTGACCTTTTTGTAGGCGACTCAAGCCCTCACCCCATGAAGTCCTTTGGCTGCACAATTTGTCACCAAGGCCAGGGCAGTTCCACGAGTTTCAAATGGGCGTCGCATACACCAAATAGCCCTAAGCAGGCGCACGTTTGGCATGACGAACACGGTTGGTTCAATAATCACCATTGGATTTTCCCGATGTTGCCCCAGCGGTTCGAGCAATCGAGCTGCCTGAAGTGTCATCATCAGGTGGTTGACCTCGAGCCGAGTCCGCGGTTCCCGGAACCACCGGCGGCTAAGTTGGTCGATGGTTACCATCTGATCCGTCAATATGGCTGCTATGGCTGCCATGAGATCAACGGGTGGTCAGGCCCAGATCAGAGGATCGGCCCCGATCTGCGGCTTGAGCCCAACTTCCATGAGGTGGCTCAGGCTGTCTTGAGCGATCCTGGGCTGGGTGAAATGGGGCCGACCTTCGGGCAGTGGGTGAAAAACCTGGTGAGTAGTCCGGACGGCAATGATGACCGGCAGCGTTTATACGAGGCAATTCAGGCTGACGCAGGCCGTGGCGACGAGTCAGTATTGAGTGAACGAACCCATGTGCTTGCCCCGCTTCTCAAGACCCCAGAGACCCCGGGGCAGTATCCAAAAGTTGGTCCGAGCCTCAGGCACGTTGCCAGCAAGGTTGGCTTTGAATGGCTCTATGCCTGGCTGCGAAATCCGATGGACTTCCGGCCGACGACCAAGATGCCCCGCTTCTTTGGGCTCTGGGAGCATCTTGAGGGGGCGGGTCTTGAAGAGTCGCAGAGGTATGAACCACTCGAGATCAGGTCGATGATTGCCTACCTGACCAGCAGCAGCCAGGCGTTCGACTACATTCCGGCATACGACGGTATCACGGCGGCTCCCGACGTCGATCGCGGGAAAAAGGTGGTGGAGGTGCGAGGCTGTCTCGCCTGTCACCAGCATGCCGATTTTCCGAAGGCCCAAAGCAGCCACGGTCCCGACCTCTCCCGCATTGGGGCGAAGGCTGCATCTCATCCCGATGGGGAGCGTTGGCTCTACAGTTGGCTGCGGAACCCGGCGGCTTACCACCCACGAACGGTCATGCCGAATGTGCTGCTTGAGCCGGTTACGCTTGCTGATGGCTCGGTGAGCGATCCGGCCGCAGATGCCACTGCCTACCTGATGCAGTCAACAGAGGGCTGGTCAGCCGAGGCCGTTCCTGGTCGTTCGATGACAGATGAGGAGCGAACGGCGCTTGAAGAGCTGGCGTTGCTTTACCTCGAAAGCCGATTCTCTGCGGCCAAAGCGGCTGATGTCCTTCGCGACGGCTTACCGGCAGACGATCCTATTCGGGGTGATGAGCGGGTTTTTGCCGGCCTTGCTCCTGCGGAAAGAGACGAGGTGCTGCTCGGCTATGTAGGAAAGAAGACGATCGGCAAACTCGCCTGCTATTCCTGCCATGACATCCCTGGGTTTGAAGATGCCAAGCCTGCGGGTGCGGCACTGGCAGATTGGGGGCGGAAGGATCCTTCAAGGATTGCCTTTGAGCAGATTTCTCATTTTGTCATGCACCAGTTGGCGCATGATGGCGGGCACGCTGCTGAGTCTCACGCTGATTCCCATTCGCATCATGACGAGGGGAATCACGGTACCCGGGCCGTGGAACTGAAAGATGACCCGCTGCTGTCAACCGATCTTGCCTATGCAGCTGATAGCGATGGGGCCCACGTCTCGCCTGAGAGTATTGACCCGGATACAGGTTTCTTTCTGGAGAAAATTCTGGCTCATGAGCGTGAAGGATTTCTCTGGCAGAAGCTTCGCCAGCCACGGAGCTACGACTACAAGAAAGCCGAAAATAAGTCGTATAACGAGCGGTACCGGATGCCACAGTTCCCGTTCAATGCTGAACAGCGTGAAGCTGTCATGACTTTTGTTCTGGGATTGGTGGCGGAACCGCCAGCACCCGAATTCGTTCACACCCCAGGCCCTCGGGAGCAGGCACGGCTGGATGGGTTGGTGGTGTCAGAGCGGTTCAACTGCGGTGGCTGTCACACGCTCGAGATGGATCGTTGGGAACTCGCCTATGACCCTGATTCAATGGGTTTTCCACCAGCGTTCAATGACTACCCGTTCCTGCGAGGCCACTTCACCCCGCAGCAGATTGATGCATCGCTCGAAACGGACAACACCGGCCGGCGTCATGCGTCGCTGGTTGGTATGCCTGTGCTGGATCCAGAAACAGGTTTGCCCACACTGGTTGACGAAGACGGAATTCCGGTC
>RFVE01000006.1 GCA_009922585.1 Planctomycetia bacterium | reverse complement strand
GGTTCTCGAGAAGCCGGTCGCAAACGTGCCCCGCCGCTGGCACGTGCGGCTGCCAGACCGGTAGCTGGCGTAAACGAAGGACATCGCCTTCAGTTTCGCCGTCTTTTTGCTCCCCGAACACAGGCACCATGGAACAACTGGAACGCATCTGGGACGCCGTCAGCAACTTTGCTGCGGCCCTCGCTGGCCGCATTGAACGGTTCATCACCGGACTCTTCGGTTCCTCGAATGCCCGCTATCTGAAGCGGCTTGAGCCGAAGATCGAGGCGATCAACTCGCTTGAGCCCCGCTACCAGGCAATGACTGATGCCGAGTTGCGGTCCCAGACAGCCGAATTCAAAAGACGGCTGGAAGCCGGCGAGACGGTCGACGACCTGCTGGTGGAGGCCTTCGCCGTCTGCCGTGAAGCGGGGCGGCGGTTCCTCGGCATGCGGCACTACGACGTCCAGTTGATCGGCGGCATGGTGCTGCACTCAGGCGCGATCGCCGAAATGATTACTGGCGAGGGCAAGACGCTGGTGGCAACCCTGCCGGCCTACCTCAATGCCCTCGAGGGCAAGGGGGTGCATGTCATCACGGTCAACGACTATCTCGCCCGCCGTGACATGGAGTGGATGGGTCCACTCTACATAGGCCTCGGGCTCACGGTCGGTGCCATCCAATCAGGCATGGAGTCGGACGAGCGGCAGCGGTCCTACGCCTGCGATATCACCTATGGCACCAACAACGAGTTCGGCTTCGACTATCTGCGTGACAATATGCGAATGGCCGCCCGGGGAGATGACCGGTTCGCCAAGCAGATGCAGCAGGCACAGGGACGGCTGCACTATGCCATCGTGGACGAGGTCGACAACATCCTCATCGACGAGGCTCGGACGCCGCTGATCATCTCCGGCCCAGCCCACGATGACGTCACCAAATATGCCCGGGCCGATAAAGTCGCCAGGCAGTTGAAGGCCGACGAGCACTTCGAGGTGCAGGAAAAGGAGCACACGGTCAACCTGACTGAAGCGGGCGTGCGGCAGGCCGAAAAGCTGGCCGGGGTCGAGAGTTTCTACACCGCCGGCAACATGGAGTGGCCCCACCTGATCGACAATGCCCTGAAGGCTCATCACCTCTACAAGCGGGACGTCAACTATGTCGTGCAGCAGGGCGAGGTGGTGATTGTCGACGAGTTTACCGGTCGGCTCATGCCGGGTCGGCAGTGGTCCGATGGTCTCCATCAGGCAGTCGAAGCAAAGGAGGGAGTGCGGATCAAGGAAGAGTCCCAGACTCTTGCCACCGTTACGCTGCAAAACTTCTTCAAGCTCTATGACAAGCTCGGCGGCATGACCGGCACCGCCATGACCGAGGCCAACGAGTTCTGGAAGATCTACAAACTTGACGTCATCGCGATCCCGCCAAACCGCACCCTGCAGCGGATCAACCATCCCGATGTTATTTTCCGCACGGAACGCGAGAAGTGGATTGCCGTGGCCGATGAGATCGAGCGGATCAACCGCTGGGACACCCTCAGCGTTGCCGACGGCAGTTGGAAGATCGGCACGATCGTCAACGAGTCAGATGCTGGCTACGAACTGCAACTGAAGGGCGAAAAGAAGACCGAGGTAATTCCGGCCGACAAGGTGCGGGAAATCCAGCGACGGGGGCTTCCGATCCTCGTCGGCACCGTCTCGATTGAAAAAAGCGAACGGCTCTCCGCCTTGCTCGACAAGCGGGGGGTCGCGCATCAGGTGCTCAACGCCAAACAGCATCAGCGGGAGGCCGACATCGTTGCTCAGGCTGGCCGGCTCGGAGCGGTAACAATTGCCACCAACATGGCTGGCCGTGGCACCGACATCATCCTCGGCGGCAATGCTGAAACCATGGCCTGGGCCACGCTTCAGCACACCTATCCGACCCGGCTCGATGTGCCGAAGGATGAGTGGGACAGCCTCGTCAACGAGATCGCCAGCCGCGAGAACATGAAAGCGGTGGGTGAGCAGGTTCGGACGATGGGTGGGCTGCAAATCATCGGCACGGAACGGCACGAGTCACGCCGAATCGACCTGCAATTGCGGGGGCGTTGTGGCCGACAGGGTGACCCGGGCAGCAGCCGCTTTTACCTTTCGTTGGAAGACGACCTGATGCGGATCTTCGCCGGTGAATGGGTGAAGAACGTGCTCACCCGTCTTGGCATGCAGGACGGCGAGGCGATTGAAAGCCGAATGGTCACCCGTCGGGTCGAGGCAGCCCAGAAGAAGGTTGAAGAGCGAAACTTCGAAGTCCGCAAAAACCTGCTCGAATACGACGAAGTGATGGATGAGCAGCGGAAGCGGGTGTACGGCTTCCGCCAGCAGATTCTGGAAGGCCGCGCAGCCAACGGCGACGTGGCGGCAGACCGGGATGGCCAGTGCCGGGAACTCATCCTCGAAATGGTCGACCGGCAGATCGATCAACACATCGGCAGTTTCCTCGACCGCGACTACGGGGCTCAGACATTCGCCGGCTGGGCGTCTTCGCAACTGTCCTGCGAGCTTGATCCGGCGGACTTTCGTGGCCTCAGCCCCGAGGAGGCGATCCGGCTTGCTCACGATCAGGCCACCCGCCAGGCTGAAGCCCAGATCTTCGAGGCAGTTGAAGAAAACCTGCCCGAAACCGAGGACGAAACCGAGTGGAACTGGTCGGCCCTTGCCAGCTTCGCCAATGCCCGCTGGAAGCTTTCGGTCAACGACCGTGATCTCAAGCGGGTGGGACGCAGTGACGTCGCCGAGTGGCTGCAGCACCGCGCCGCCGAGGCCGTTGCCAAGGCCGACCTCTCGGAAGGGGAACGATTTCTCACGCCCGACTTCGGCCTCCGCTCGGCTCGAGCCTGGACTGACTGGCGGTTCGGCATCGAACTTGGAGATGACGACCTAGCCAGCATCTCGACGGCCGACCCCGACCCTGAGGCTTTCAAGGCGATGGTCCGGGAGAAAGCCCGGGCAGCCTATCGCCAGCGGGAAATCGAATATCCGGTGCTGGTTGGGTTGGCCCACTTTGCCGGCAGGCAGGCCGACGGCTCAAGGCGGCTTGACCGCGAAGGATTGCTGGCCTGGGCTCGGGAACGGTTTGACCCCAATCTGAACGAGACGGCTGTTGCTCCTGCCGATCTCGACACGCTGAAGCAGACGTTGATTGCGGCCAGCACCCAACGGCACGACCAGCCCGATGCACCACGTGACGAGATGCAACGGATGGAGCGGGCCGTACTGCTGCAGATTCTGGACAACGCTTGGAAAGACCACCTGCTGGCGATGGACCACCTCCGCAGTAGCGTCGGCCTTCGGGGCTATGCCCAGGTTGACCCGAAGGTTGAATACAAGCGGGAGGGAATGCGGACCTTTGATCTGATGTGGCGGGGGATCGACGAGCGGGTCATCGACATCGTCTATCGAATTGAACAGGTCGAAGACGATGCCCTGCGAAGTACCTGGCATGAGACGGCCGCCATTCACGAGGACTCTCCGACTGCGGCGTCGCTCGATTCGCTGGAATCGTCTGCCGCCGACGGTTCCGACGCCGGCCCGGTTCAGCCGATCCGCAACATTGGGCACAAGGTCGGCCGCAATGATCCCTGCCCCTGCGGAAGTGGCAAGAAATACAAGAACTGCTGTGCCCGCTCGACCAGCGCGCCAGCGGGGTGAGAAGTGGTGCCACTGGCCCTCGATCTCGTCTACCTCGTCGTGACCGTGATCGCCCTGCCCTGGGTGATCTGGAGAAAACTGGCCGGTGGCCGGCCCGTAGCGGCTCCCGTCGCTCGGTTCCTGGGCCGGGCGCCCGTCGCCCCACGCCCCGCCGGCAGCAAGCGGGTCTGGCTGCACGGGGTCAGCGTTGGCGAAGTGCAGCTTCTGGCCACGGTGGCGACGGAACTTGCCCGACAGGCCGAAGCGACCGGGCTGGCAGTGGAATGCGTTGTCTCCAGTTCCACCACGACAGGGCTCGCCGTCGCCGAGCGGCGGTTCGGCCCAGACCGCACGTTTCCCTGCCCACTCGACTTCAGCTGGGCTGTCAGGCGGGTTCTGCGGCAGGTCGATGCCGATCTGCTTGTGCTTGGTGAACTTGAGCTCTGGCCCAACCTGCTGACAGCGGCAGCCGCGCGGGGTGTGCCGGTGGTCGTTGTCAATGGCCGGATGAGCCCCCGGAGTTTTCGCGGTTTTTCCCGCGTGCGGTCGCTGGCAACAGCCATGCTCAGACGGGTGCGGCTGGTCCTGGCCCGTTCGAGAGAGGATGCGGAGAGGTTCTCCCGTCTCGGAGCCCCGACAGTGGCGACCGTCGGCTCGCTGAAGTTCGATGGTGTCAGCGGTGACCGGCAGGCGGCTCCCGTGCAAGACCTCCGGCAGCTGGCAGGGATCACGTCGACAACCCCGGTGCTGCTCGCCGGCAGTACCCAAGAGCCCGAAGAGGCTCTGGCCGTAGCCACCTTTCTCTCCTTGCGACCCCGGCATCCCGCCCTGCGGTTGATTCTGGTTCCACGGCATGCAGAACGGTCCGTAGCCCTCGCCGGCTGGCTGGACGAGCGATTGCGCGAGCAGGACGCTGAAGGCATCCGCTGGGTCCGCCGTAGCCACCTCGGCTCCGGCGACCGGACCGACCCGCCAGCCGATATCCTTCTGGTCGATGTCACCGGTGAACTCGCCGCCTGGTGGGGGGTGGCAACTGTCGCCTTCGTCGGCGGTAGCCTCGACGGTCGTCGCGGCGGCCAGAACATGCTGGAGCCAGCGGCCTACGGAGCAGCCCTCTGCTTCGGGCCGCACACCCGCAACTTCCGCACGGAAGTGGCTGAACTGCTGGCCGCCGATGCCGCCCGGGTGGTTACTGATGGTGACTCCCTTAACGCGTTCGTTGCCCGGTGCCTCGAAGAGCCGGCCTTCGCCCTCACCCTTGGCGAGCAAGCCCGGGGCGTTGTTGACAGCAATCGCGGGGGGACGGCCGCTACAGTCAACCACCTGCTGGGGCTCTTGCTGGGCGTTTCGCCGCCGACGGTTGTCGGCAGCGGGCAAAATCCCGATACTGACAGCTTGTGAGCGTGGCAGGAAACGGCTGGTTCGCTCGTCAGACAGAATTCTCTTTTTCGCACGAGGCATCGAACGTGGCGCACGGCAAATATCTTTTCACCAGCGAATCAGTCAGCATGGGACACCCGGACAAACTGTCCGACCAAATTTCCGACGGCATTCTCGACGCCTATCTCGCTCAGGATCCCAACAGCCGTGTCGCCTGCGAGACGCTCGTCACCACCGGCCTGGCGGTGATCGCCGGTGAAATCACCTCTCGGGGCACGATTGACTACCAGCAGGTTGTCCGTGATGTGATCCGTGAGGTCGGCTACACCGATGACGAGATGGGCATCGCTGCTGACACCTGCTCGGTGCTGGTCGCTGTCGGCAAGCAGAGCGGCGACATCGCCATGGGCGTCAATGAAGACGAGTCGACAGGCAAAGATATCGGTGCCGGTGACCAGGGACTGATGTTCGGCTATGCCTGCACCGACACTCCGGAACTGATGCCATTGCCGATCGCTCTGTCGCATCGGATCCTCAACCGGCTCGCCGACGCCCGACTGAAGGGTGACGTCGACTGGCTGCGGCCCGACTCGAAGAGTCAGGTGACGGTCGAATACGACGGCGACAAGCCGGTGCGAATCGACACCATTGTTGTCTCCACGCAGCATGCACCGCATGTCAGCAACGAAGAAATCCAGCGCTACATCATTGAAAAGATCATCAAGCCGGAACTGCCAACCGACCTTGATACCAGCGGAATCACCTACCACATCAACCCCACCGGCCGATTCGTAGTGGGCGGCCCGCACGGTGACGCTGGCCTGACGGGCCGGAAGATCATCGTCGACACCTACGGTGGTTGGGGCCGTCACGGTGGCGGTGCCTTCTCGGGCAAGGATCCAACCAAGGTCGACCGCAGTGCCGCCTACATGGCCCGCTATGTTGCCAAGAACATCGTTGCTGCTGGCCTGGCCGACCGCTGCGAAGTGCAACTTGCTTACGCCATTGGGGTGACCGAGCCGGTCAGCGTCCATGTCGACACCGCCGGCAGCGGTAAGGTTGAGGACCAACGGCTCTGTGAACTGATTCGCGAGCACTTCCCGCTCACCCCGAGGGGCATCATTGAACACCTCGACCTGCGGCGGCCGATTTTCCGTCGCACCGCAGCGGGCGGGCACTTTGGTCGGGATGAATTCCCCTGGGAAAAGACCGACAAGGCTACGGCCCTCGCTGAAGCTGCGGGTGCAACTGCAGCAGCCGGGTAATATCAATTAAGACTGGCAGGACCGCCGGTTCTCCCCACCTCTTCGCGGGAAACGATGGTAGCGGCTGTTTCGCAATCGGCATCGCCCGAGGAGCTGGCCGGTCAACGGCGGGCCCTAGCGGGCCTCGCTGATCTGGCCATCCCCTTGGCTCGGTGGCTGGCGGTGGGCACGTTGCTACTGGTCACTGTGATTGTTGTCAGCCGGCGACTGGCCGGAGGTCTGACCGGTCCGGCCTCGGCCTTTGCGGTCTTCGCCGTGGCTGCGGCGGGTGCAGGCCTGGTCAGCGTGGCGGATCGATTCGAACCAGCAAGATCACCGCCCGGCGGCTGGCTTGTTGGCTGGTTCACCCGTGGCTGCCTGCTGGCAACGCTCGCTGCTGTCGGACTGTTCTGGCCGCCCAGCCTGATCACTGTCGTCACCGCCATGCTGATGTTTGGGGCAATGGTCTGCCTTTCGCCGCGAGCCGGTTGGCGGCCGCGACCACCCGGTGTTGGAATCGAACTGCCCCAGTTGCCCCAGTTGCCACAATTGCCGCGTTGGTCGTGGCTGACCCGGAGGGCCATCGCCGCCAAACCGAACGTTGCTCACGCTTCAAGCAGCGAGAACCTCAGACCACCCGCCCTACCCGGCCAACTGATTCAGTGGCAGGAGCGATATCTGCTGACCGATGGCCGGGAAGAACTTCGAGGCCAACTGGTTCTGACCCTCGCTGCCGAAAGCCGGCTGGCCACGGGACACGTCGGCTTCTGCCCCGCCCTCCCATCGATTCCTGACGTGATCGTCACGACCGACTACGATGCCTTGGAGGTGGTAGTCGATGCCGCCGAGGTGCTGCCCTGGGGAATCAGGGTGGAGTGCCGGGTGGAGGATCCGGCCGACGATCCGGTTGTCATTCCGGTCGACATTCGGATCAGCCTACCGGCTGCCGTTGCCACCACCCGCACTGACCCGACGGACTGATCGATGGCACGCTGGCCCGAACACGCCTGGACAACACTCTTTACCTATGGACTGATCTTCATCGGGTTTCCGCTGCTCTGCTTTTTACTTTGGCTCTGGGTTCGCGGGGGGTGAGAAAAAAACTTTTCCACTCACGACAGAGCAAGCACATGCCAACACCATCAAAAACGACCATTCATGAACTGGCTGCCTCAGTCAATCAGCTACACCTCCTTGCTTTCTGGGGACAGTTGGACGCAGCGGGCCGCCACCGGCTGGAGGACCAACTCCGCAGCTTCGACTGGAATCAAATTGCCGCCTGCCAACAACTCGCCGCAAGCCGCCAGTCCACCACCGCGAAGGCCCCGCCGCTCGACCTGAGCGGCGCGCGGACCCCACCCTGTCATTCCCTGAGCAGCGGTGATCCGGCGGTCATTAAAGCGGGGAGGGAAGCGTTGGCTGCCGGCAGCGTCGGGGCGATCCTTGTGGCCGGTGGCCAGGGAACGCGACTCGGTTTCGACGGACCGAAGGGCACCTTTCCGATCGGGCCGGTCTCACGGGCGACCTTGTTCGAGCTGCTTTTCGGAAGCCTCAAAGCCGTCGAGCGGCGTTATGGCAGGTGGGTGCCGCTGGCAATTATGACGAGCACCGCCACTGACGCCGCCACCCGTGAGTTTCTCAACCAGCATCAGTACTGTGGCCTCGACCCCAAGCAGGTGCTACTGTTTCGGCAGGGCACGCTGCCGGCGGTCGATGCCGTGAACGGACAACTGCTGCTTGATGCTCCGGATCATGTTGCGGTTGCCCCCGATGGTCACGGCGGCATGCTCGCTGCGTTGGCTGCCGCTGGTGGCCTCGACTGGTTCGCCAGTCAGGGCGTTGAAACAGTCGTCAGCTTTCAAGTCGATAACCCGTTGGCCCGTCCACTCGACCCTGAGTTCATTGGGCGGCATCGGCTGACCGCCGCCACCTTCTCAACCCAGATCGTCCCGAAGACCGATCCCACCGAACGGGTCGGCGTGGTCGTTGAACAAAATGGCATCACCCGGGTAGTCGAATATAGTGACTTACCGGAGATCCTGGCTGCCGAACAACTTGCCGACGGCCAGCTCCGGTTCCACGCCGGCAGCATTGCGATCCATGCCTTCGACAGGTCGTTTCTCGAGCAGGCGGCTGCGAATACCGACAGCCTGCCGCTCCATCTGGCCCACAAGAAGGTGCCTTTTCTCGATGCTGACGGTCAGCTCGTTGAACCAGCGTCACCCAACGCCTTCAAGTTCGAACGCTTCATCTTCGACCTGATGCCACTGGCAGAACGAGTATCGGTAGTCGAGGTGTCTGCAGCCGAAGGATTTGCGCCGCTGAAAAACCCCAGTGGTGCTGTCAGCGATTCTCCTGAGACGGTCCACCAGGCGATGGTTGACTACGCCCGGCGGCACCTGGCGGCCGCCGGTATCACCGTGGCGGATGGAATCGACGTTGAACTCGACGCTGCTACCATCCTTGACGATGACGACCTCCGCCAATTCGCTGCTGCCGGCAGCCTGCCGGGCAATCGCATCGACCAGCCACAGGTCGTTCGAGCTGGTGAACACCGCTAGACCGCGTCCGGCTTCCATGTATCGCCTGCTCGGGGGCGGCAAAAGTCTCGTCGTGGAGTGAGGATAGGCACGCCATCAAAAGGTGGCGGTAACTCCGAGCAGAGCGTTTTTGCAAATTCTGCTACAACCCGCAGGTTGTCCCAGTATCTGTGGCTCCTGTGAAAACCTACCCATGCTGCATGCAATCGTTATGGCCGGTGGCTCCGGCACCAGGTTCTGGCCTTCGAGCCGTGCCGCCCTTCCCAAGCAACTGCTGCCCCTCGCCGGCAGCGGCACACTCCTGCAAGACACCGTTGGCCGACTCGAGGGACTCATTCCACCAGAGCGAACGCTGGTCGTCACCAACGTCCGGTTGACCGAGACGGTTCACCAGCAGCTGCCAAACCTGCCGCGAGAGGCAGTCGTCGGCGAACCCTGCAAGCGGGACACCGCCCCCTGCATCGGCCTGGCGGCCCTACTCGTGCTGCAGCACGACGCTGAAGCGACAATGGCAGTAATGCCCAGCGATCATGTGATCGAACCGGCAGCAGGCTTCCGAGCCGCGCTTACTCAGGCAGCGGGGCTGGTCGAGACTTCTCCGGGACGATTGGTCACCTTTGGGATCCGTCCGACGTCACCTTCCCCCAGCTATGGCTACATCCAGCAGGGCGAGCCGCTGCCAACTGGGGACGGCGAGGCACCCGCCCACCGCGTCGCCCAGTTCCGGGAAAAGCCGCCGGTGGAGGTTGCCCGTGAATATGTCGCTGCTGGGAACTTCCTCTGGAACGCCGGCATTTTTGTCTGGCGGGCCAGCACGATTATCGAGGCGCTTGCGAAGCATCAGCCCGAGTGCCTCTTCCGACTCGAAACAATTGCCGCAGCCTGGGCCACCCCGGATCGTGACCGGGTCTTTGCTGAAGAGTTCGCAGCTATCAAGGGGGTCTCGATCGACTACGCCGTCCTCGAACATGCCGAGGACGTGGCCGTGATCGAGGCACCGTTCGGCTGGGATGATCTCGGCGGCTGGTCGGCCGTGGCCCGGCAGCGTGGAGGCGACGCCAACGGCAACACCGTAGTCGGCCGCCACCTGGGCCTCGCGTCAAGCGGCCTGATTGTCCACACCAGTGAAGAACATCTCGTCGTCACGCTCGGCCTCGAGGATATGCTGGTGGTACACACTGAGGACGCAACGCTGGTCGCGCATCGCAGCCATGAGGAGCAGGTCCGGAAGGTGGTCACCGAACTGGAAAGCCGCGGATGGCACGATTATCTCTAAGGCCGCAACGACAATTTCATTCGGCAGGCCACCGTTGGCTGTTGCTTCCTCTTGTCCTGAGCCTGCTTGCTAGCCACCTCAGTGCCGCTGAAAATGCTGCCACGTCCGCCGAGCAGCCGGGTGGCGGCTGGATCGACGGGCTGTTCAGTGGCGTTCGTGCTGCGGCCGAGGGGCTCGAGTGGTCGGACGAACGGGTTGTCGGCGACTGGCGGCTCCAGCGACGCGCTGGTGACGAGGATGTCGTCGCGCGGATTCTCGATCCCACTGATCAAGTCATTGAAACGGGCAGCCTCCAGGCATGCCTTGCCCAGTTCAGCCGCCTCGAGCGCGGCGGACAGATCCCGGCGGTGACCGGGGAGGCGGTCTTGGTGCTGCATGGGCTGGGTGAAAGCCGGCAGTCGATGCGTCCATTGGTAAAACACCTACGAACGGGACTCGATGCGACTGTGATGACCTTCGGCTATGCCAGCCCCAGGGCTGGCCTGGCTGCCCATGCAAGCTCGCTCGCACGGGTCCTGGCCGGCCTGCCGCAGGTCACCGGCGTCAGCTTTGTCGGGCACAGCATGGGCAACCTTGTCGTGCGGCGTTGGCTAGGCATGGCTGATCCGGGTGACACCAGCCGGATTCGCCGGATGGTCATGCTTGGGCCACCCAACCAGGGGTCGGACCTTGCCCGGCTGGCAGCCGGGAACAGCCTGCTGGCCTCACTGGCAGCTGGGGCTGGCCGAGAGCTTGTGCTCCACTGGGATACGATCGCCCGCCAGCTTCAGACACCCGAGTTTGAATACGGCATCATCGCCGGTGGCAAGGGGGACGGCCGTGGTTACACGGTGTTACTCGAAGGTGACGACGATGCGGTCGTGCGGGTCGCGGAGACCCGGCTGGATGGAGCTCACGATTTTTTGGTGCTGCCAGTGCGACACTCGCGAATGATGCGGCATCCTGATGTTCAGGCAGCGACCCTGCAGTTTCTGCGGGAGGGTCGCTTCAGCAGCCCGACTCAGACCGAAGGCGAACAGGAGCAATGACTCACGAACTGCCGCTTGGCCGGCTCGCTGGCATCGACTATGGCCGACGGCGGATCGGGGTTGCGATCTGCGACGCTGAGCGGCTGATCGCCAGTCCGCTGGAGGTTCGCCAAACCTCGGGTGACCGAGTAGCTGACGGGCGGTTCTTTTGCGACTTGGTGGCCCGGGAGGATATCGCGGGCTTCGTGGTCGGCCTCCCCATTCATGCCGACGGCCGGGGCAGCGAGATGTCGGCCGAAGTTGAAGCGTTTGCCCGGTGGCTCAGTGACACGACTGACCGCCCGGTTACCTTCCAGGACGAGCGATACACCTCCCGCGAGGCGGCGGGGCTGATGCAACCAGCACGGCTGACTAGGGGCCGCAAGAAGGCCCGACACGACGCGGTGGCCGCCCAGGTGATTCTCAGCAACTGGCTGGAACGGCAGGCCTCCGGCCTGCCGACAACCGCCTCGGAGACCGGCGGAGCCCTCGATGACTGAACGTTCACCGCCGACATCCTCACGTCGACGCCTCATCATTGGCTGTGGCTACCTCGGGAAGCGAGTGGCCACTCGGTGGCTGGCCGCGGGTGACACTGTCTACGCAACCACCCGCAGTCAGGACCATGCCGACCAATTTGAGGCCATGGGCCTGCACCCCCTGCTGGGAGACGTCACCGCTGCCGCCAACGCCGCAGAAGGCCTGCCCGAACTTCCAACAGTCGATACGGCTCTCTGGGCTGTGGGCTTCGACCGCACGGCTGCCGCCAGCTATGAGGATGTGCATGTCACCGGACTCCAGCGGCTACTCGACCGGCTACCAGGCCAACCTCGGTTTATCTTCATCAGCTCGACCGGCGTCTGGGGCGACGGCAGTGGGGGCCTTGTCAACGAGACGACACCCCCCACCCCAGCCCGCGAGGCGGGCCGCGCACTGGTGGCAGCCGAAGCCCTCCTGCAGGCACATCGCCACGGGCCTGGGGTCATTCTGCGGCTCGCAGGGCTCTACGGTCCAGACCGACTGCCACGACTCGCCGACCTGCAGGCAGGCAGGTCGCTCCCGGCCGATCCCGCCAGTTGGCTCAATCTCCTCCACATAGATGATGCGGCTGCCGTGGCCTGCGGTGTGGCAGAACTACCAGCCCCGCGACCACTCTATGTGGTTTCTGATGGTAGCCCAATCAGACGCCGCGATTGGTACGAGGGCCTTTCCCGCATTACCGGCAACCCGCCACCAGCATGGGATCCTGCAGCTAGCCAATCGCGTGGCGGTGACAAGCGTGTCGACTCCCGCCTGATCTGGACTGACCTAGGGCGTGGCCCAGATCAGTCCGATGCCCTGCAGGCAGTCCAACAACTGCTCTGACATCGAACCAAGCCTCTGCTAGCGTGCCGGTTTGAGGTTTCCAGGAGTGGTGACCGGCTCAGACTGGGCCAGCCCGGGAACCGCCCCCGAAAGGACCGACAGATAGTCGGTGGCAACCCGCATTGCCTCATCAAAGTAAAAGTCGCGGGTGACAACCGGCCGGCGAGGCCCCGCGTTTTCCTCCTGCTTCTCCTGCTCTTCCTTTTCGGCAGCCTTGCCCTCGTTCCACTGCTTCGCAAACTCGGACTCAACCAGTGAAAGGGTCTTTTCGTCCTTTCGCTTCTCATAGCGAGCGATGTCCTCGGCAAGTTCCTGAAACTCCTGGTGATGCTCGGCAGCTCAACGTCACTCTTCACACCCTCCAGCTGAGTACTCAGCCCACTGGGGCGATAGAACTGCTGCATCGTGATCTTGATGGCACCGAGCGACGGAGCGTTGGGCAACCGCTGGAACAGCTGCCTGCCGAGGTCCAGCAGGCTCTGCACCGTACCCTTGCCGTGGGTGGCGGCATCGCCAATGACCAAACCACGGTGATAGTCCTGGATGGCACCGGCCACAATTTCACTGGCGCTGGCGCTAAACTTGTTGACCAGTACGACGAGTGGGCCATCCCAGGCAACACCGGGCTCAAGATCGTCATACTGCTGCACCCGCTGATCGGCATCCTTGATCTGGACCACCGGACCGGTGTCAATGAATAAGCCGGTCAGCGAGATTGATTCCGGCAGCGAGCCACCGCCGTTGTTCCGCAGGTCGAGCACCACGCAGTCGACGTTCTCCTGACGAAAATCGTCGAGCAGCTTCCGGCAGTCACGGGTGCTGCTTTTATAGTCTGCCTGGCCCTGCCGGGCGGCCGCCATATCCATATAAAAGCTCGGCAAGTTGATTACCCCAATCCGCCAGGGCTCACCGTTAGGCTTGCGGCCCTCCTCTATCACTTCACCGCGGGCGGCACTGTCTTGCAGCTCGATCTTGGCTCGAACGATGTCATAGACCGTCGGCACAGTCTGGCCGACCGGAATCACCTTCAGCCGAACCACTGTTCCACGCTCGCCCCGGATCAGCTTGACCACCTCATTGAGATTCACATCGACGACGTCGACAACCTCCCCTTCGCGACCTTGGCCAACCCCGACAATCCGATCTTTCTTTTTCAGCCGACCATCTTTGTCAGCCGCACCACCGGGCACCAGTTCGGCAACGGTCGTGTAACCATCCTCCGACTTCAGCGATGCTCCAATCCCGTCAAGCTGCAGTCGCATTCCGATTTCAAAATTTTCAAGCGTACCCGGCGACATGAAGCTGGTGTGGGGATCGAGTGAGCTGGTCAGCGACGAGAGATAGATCTCCAGCAGTTCGTCGGCGGTCATCTGGTGCATCCGCTTGGCAAAGCTCCGATAACGCCTGAGCAGCTTCTTGCGGGCCTCTTCAGGAGAGGTCTTCTCCATCTTCTGCACCAGCAGGTCGTACTTGATTCGCTTCCGCCACTTGTCGCGGGCCTCAGCGGAAGTGGCGGCCCAGGTCGCCGCATCCCGATCGATGACGATCGACTCGCTGCGGGTGTAATCAAGCTGGGTGGCCAGAAGCTCTTCGATCCAGGGCAACCGCTCGTCGACCCGCTCGAGGAAGCGGTCATAGGCCTCGTAGGCAAAGCTGACGTCACCCCGCTGCACGAGGTCGTCGAGAATCGACTTCTTGCGAGCGAACTCATCAACGTCAGCCTTGATGAAGTAAAGCTTCATCGGGTCAAGTGCCTCAAGGAAAGTGTCAAACCAGCGACCGGCAACCTCGTCATCGATTGGCCGCCTCAAAAAGTGCTCCCGCTCCAAATAGCTCTTCACTGCCAAGGTGATCTGGCGGTCATTCGGTCCTGGCACCGGGCCATCAGGCTGTGTCGGGGCTGCCGATACCGATGGCAGCATGAGCGGGCAAAATGCCAGACTCGCAACGAGGCAGGCTGCCATCCGCCAAGGGCCGACTCGATGCCGGGTGGCGGTTCTCACTGGTCGAATGTCATCCACGCGGCAGACTCCTCTCATGGGTACTGCACCCATTGGGTGCAAAAAACGCCGCCGTGGCGTCGAACAGACTGTTCACCCGACCACCGCAGCTTTCTAACATTGTGACGACTTCACCGCTCCGTGACGAGATGTTTTTCCCGGCATTACCTGCTATCGCGGGTTTTGGAGAACAGCCTTCCCATGAGGATTCACGGCTTCGGGGGGTAGCCGGCCAAACCAGGCGGCCTCGCACCCGCGGTCGAGCAAGGCCCGCACCACTTCCTCGGACGGTCCCAGCCGCGGCACCTGCAGCCATTCAATCTCCGGGTAATCTCCGCGGGCCTGCTCCAGCCGAGCCGACACCTGGTGCTCGACGTGCCCCTGGAAGAGCAGATGCGGCTGAACCACCACCCGACCAATTACTGGTTGGCCAGCAGCGGGGCGAACCAGAGCGGCAATCGCTTCATCGAGCGTCGGCCTGGCCGCTGCCACAAAGCCAATCCGCACGGGGCGAACCGCAACGCGGGCCACCGTGGCAAAGCACCGCCTGATCAATGCCCAGAACTGAGGCACGGCCGTGGGGTCGCTCGCCCCCCGACCGACCACCAGCAGGGCCTCAGCAGTCGTCAGCGTTGGCAGGCCAGAAACCGTTTCGGTATACCGACGACGGACCAACTGCACGATCGCCGGGTGCAGGCCGAGCGGGGCTGCCTGGCGAACCGTAAGGCCGCGGCGCGAAACGGCCTCGGCGAGTGCCGAAGGAACGTCCCGCTTGGCGTGCCCGGCAGCAAACAAGAGGATCGGCAAGGCCAGTACCTCGCGGCAGCCACGGTCGGCAAGCCGCCCAACCGCAGCGTCGATCGAGGGCTCGATTACCTCGAGAAAGCCGAGTTCGACCGGGACACCCGGAACCAGTCGAGCGACCTGCTCCGCCACGGCAGCGGTCTCCTTCGCCCCGGTCGGATTAGCTGTCCCGTGTCCAACAACCACAATGCCAACGTGCGGAGGGAATAAAGGCACGCGGAAGCCCGGGCATGGCGTGGGTGCGGATGCCCCCGGAAGCGAGGGGGATATTTCGGTCGCAGGCTTCATGCCGTTATAGTATCAGGGTTACAGCGTATGACGTGAGGAACCCGACCAATGTCGAGCGTATCGCTGCCGGCACCGCCGGTAAATCGCCCCACTGAGACGGGATCAACAACGATACGGCTCGAGGCCGCCCTGATCCTGCGGATTGGCCGTCGGAACGGGCCGAGTTTTGTTCTCGACCCTCATCGGGAGAACACCCTCGGCCGTTCCGCCGATGCCGGCATTGTCATTCCCGATCGACTGGCGAGTCGTGGGCATGCGGTGCTTCAACGTGATCCGCAGGATGGCCGTTGGCAGGTCCGTGATCTGGGGAGCCGGAACGGCACCTGGGTCGATGGCCGGAGAGTCGACGAGGCGACACTCGAGCCCGGCATGACCCTGCGGATCGGCACCACGGAACTCATCTTCCGGACGTTCTCAAGGCGGTCCAACGAGAACTGGGTGGATCGCTCCGAGCAGATCGTTCGCTGTGGTCCGGTAGGTGAGGTTGAGGGTCATGCCTTCCAGCGGGCGGGGACAGGCAGCAGCGATGACAATCGCCGCGCCATGCTGCTCTATCAGATGAGCATTCAACTTCTGGCCTCCCGGTCCATCGACGATGTGATCGCGGCGGCTGTGGAATTGGCAGCCGAGCAGACAGGTGTCGACGCAGTAGGGTGGTTCGAGGTTGGCCATGCCGCCAGCCTTGCCCCAAGGCTGGTTGTCCCGGCCGATGGCGATCTGGCCCTGCGGGTCAACAATTCAGCCTGTCATCAGCTCTCGCAGGACGGCCAGGCAGTCTGGATTGCCAAAAGCGGAGTGGACCAGCAGCCGGATGCGGCGTTTGATCTGGCCTGTGTTCCCGTACTCGATGAGGAGCGGCCTTGGGCGGCGATCTGCGCGACAGCCTGCCACGGCAGACTGCGTGATAGTGACTTCGATTTCCTTGTTGCCTTGGCGAGCCTCGCCTCGGCAGCCTGTGCCGGTCACCGCACTGAGGCGAATGCCGCTCCCCCGTCCATCGGCCGATTCTCTTCGCCTCGATGACTGGCAGCAACTTCTAGTCCGTGAGGCCCTCCGGCGGGCTGAGGGGCGGGTCCCTGACGCCGCTGAAGCCCTCGGGATCAGTCGCGCAACGCTCTATCGCAAACTCGACCAGTACGGTCTGAGCCGAGAGGAATTCAGCCGCGATGCCGCGGATGAATCAGGCGACGACGACTTTAGCCCGGATGGCCTGTGAGTGAAGCATTCGGCTCTCCCGTGGTTCGCGGCAAGAGACCGGCCACCAGTAGCAGCACGGCAACCGCTGCAGCATAGGGAAGGGCATGCGACGGGTGGAGTGAAAACAGTGTCATGCCTGTCATTGGGCCAAGGATTCTGGCCAGTGAGGCGAATGACTGATTGACGCCCAGTACCTCCCCTTGCCGATCGGCATCGGCCCGGCGGGAGATGATTGCCGACACCGATGGATTGACAAAGGCAAAGCCGCAGACGGCCACTGAAGCCGCCGCGTAGAAGGCTGACGGCCAGAGACTGGCTGCCACCACGTCCGGCTCGCGGCCCGAAAGGGCCCAGGCAATCCCCCCAACCGCGGCTAACCCAAGCAGCATCAACAACACGCCGGCCCCGAGCAGCCGACGTTCCGGCAGCCGCTTGGCCAGCGGCCGGTAGCCGCCGCCGGCAAGCATCAACACGAAGCCGATCGAGGCAAACACCAAGAAGTTGGCGTCGTCTCCCATGCCAAAGGCGGCCTTGGTCAGCAGGGCGAGTGTCGATTCAAAACCAGCCATCGCAAAGATCGTCAGAAAATAGATGAGTACCAGCCCGCCGATCATCGGCATCCGCAGGACAGCGAGGCTGCGGGCCACGCTCGGAAACTCCTTGGAAGCACCAGCACCGGGCCGCCGCGTCTCCCGAAAGACGAAGATAGCGAGTAACAAGGCCACGCCCGAAAGCAGCGAGGCGATCGCCCCCACCCCCCAACGGGCCTCATCGAAAACGGCCAGGCCGAAATAGGCAATCAGCGGCCCGAGTGTGAAGCCACCCCCAAAGGCGATTCCGATCAACGCCATGCCCCGGGCACGGTTTTCTGGCGTCGTACAGTCGGCAATCACGGCCGCCGCTGTCCCGACACTGGCCCCGGCAATTCCTGCCCCAATCCGGGCCAGCAATATCAACGACAATGCCAGCACCGCCCCGTCACGGGTCGGCTGCGGATCAACCGGCACGCTAACGGCATAGCCGTAGAGGGCGTAAAAAATGACCGATCCAGAGAGACTAAGCAGCAAGATCGGCCGCCGTCCGAAGCGGTCGGAAAGCCGCCCCCAGATCGGGCTGAAGACGAACTGCATGAGGGAAAAGACAGAGAAAAGAATCCCGATAACCGCTCCACCTGCACCGCCCTCAAGCGGCGGCATCCCGATCGCGTTGAGGTAGGGCTCGGCCTGCCGAGGCAAGACCGGCAGCACGATCCCAAAACCCAGCAGGTCGATGAAGACCGTGAGAAAGACGATGAGGAGCGCGAACCGGGGGGCTCGCGAATCACTATCGGGCGGGAGTTCGGCGTTCTCGGCATTCATGATCTGCTCACGGGGCAGGCGGCCAGCTGGCGTTGGGGACGGCATCCGCCGGCTGCGCCAGCTAGACTGCTGCAAGTATGTCAACCGTAGGCCGACAACCAGCGACGCGACCAGACGATGCCCAGAGCGTGTCGGAGCTGACCGCCCGCGTCAAGGAGCGGCTGGAAACCGGGTTCGCCGACGTCTGGGTGACGGGCGAGGTGACCAACCTGACGGCCGCCAGCTCGGGGCATCTCTACCTCGCCTTGAAGGACGAGCAGGCCCTGCTCCGGGCGGTTGTCTGGCGGGGCATTCGCCCGACCCTTGCGATTGAGCCGACCGACGGCCTGCAAGTGATCTGCCATGGCCGAATCGAGGTCTATGCCCCCCGAGGTAGCTACCAGCTGACAATTGACCGCTGCCATGCCCTCGGCACCGGAACCCTTGAAGCCCGGCTACGCGAGCTGCACGGCAGCCTTGAGGCCGAAGGTCTCTTTGCCCCCGAACGCAAGCGTCCCCTGCCTCGTTTTCCACGCCGAATCGGCCTGGTCACCAGCCCTTCGGGAGCTGCCATCGCCGACTTCCTTGAGACGCTGGCGGGACGTTGGCCACTGGCCGATGTATTCGTGTTTCCCAGCCGGGTGCAGGGGGCCGGTGCTGCCGCTGAACTCGCCACCAGCCTTGCACGTGCCGGGCAGCTGCAGCCACCGCTCGATGTGATCGCTCTGATCCGCGGCGGAGGGAGCCTTGAGGATCTCTGGGCCTTCAACGAAGAACCGGTCGTGCGGGCCATCGCCGCCTCGCCTGTGCCGGTGATCAGTGGTGTGGGCCATGAAATTGACGTCTCATTGGCCGATCTCGTGGCCGACTGCCGCGGGCTGACGCCAACCGATGCCGCTGTCCGAATTGCCATCGATCGTCAGCTGTTGTTCGATGGTTTCACCAGCTTGGGCGCAAGACTCCAGCAATGCTTACGACGCCAGACCGCTGCCGCCCGCCAGCAGCTCTGCCAGCTCGCCGCCAGCCGACCGCTTACCAACCCGTTTGAACCTGCCGCACGGCAGCGACGGAAGCTGGCCGACGAGGCACGACGGTTGCGTCAGTTGGGACTGGCCACGGTGCGGCAGCTCCGGGATAGGCTCGCTGCTGCTGCAGGCCGACTTGAGGCCAACAGCCCGGTCGGCCTGCTCGCCCGCGGATACTCAGTTACCCAACGGGCTGACGGGGGCGGTGCCATCCGTTCATGGCGAGAGGCCCCCGCGGGCACAACCATCGTTACCCAGTTGGCCGACGGCACCCTCCGCAGTCGAGTCGAAACAGGCCAACCAGCCGTTGATTCAACAACGTAGGAGAATACCCATGGCAGAACCGCCACCAACCGATAAGCCGGAACCCCTGTCATTCGAGGCTGGCCTCGCGGAACTCGATTTACTGGTTCGCACGATGGAATCGGGGGATCTCGGACTTGCCGAATCGATTGCATCGTATGAGCAGGGCGTCGCATTGCTCAGGCGACTCCACGATGAGCTCAGCGGCATCGAGCTGCGGGTTCAGACACTGGTGCGACTGGATGACGATGGCAACCCAATCTTCGAGCCGATCGCGGGCCAGTCTGCTCCAACCGCACAGACCAATGAGCCTGTCACCAAGGCGCGCCCAGCGAGCGGACGCCGCCGCGGCCGCAAACCGGCCGCTGCGGACAACCAGAGCCGACAACGCCTACCCGGCATGGACGATCCCGGTGAGACTCCGTAAAACCTCGCAGGGGTGGCACCTGGTTTCACCGCCTCCAAACTGCCTGATTGGCACGTTTGCGTACGCCTCAGGATGAAGGCATGAGTAACCCAACTGACCTACCAAAGTCTGGAACCCCAGAAGCAACCGAATTGGATGGCACGGTCCAGGCTACCCTGACAGCAGTTCAGGAGTTCATCGGCCCGCGGCTGGAAGCGGCCACCACGCTCTCCGACGATGCGCCACCGCGGCTGGTCGCCGCCATGCGGCATGCCCTGCTCGCTCCCGGGAAGCGGCTGAGACCGGCCCTCGCCCTCGAAGCTGCCCGTATCTGCGGCGGGAGTTGGGAGCAGGCAGCGCCGGCGGCCGTTGCTGTCGAGATGATTCATGCGTACTCCTTGGTGCATGACGATCTACCGGCGATGGACGACGACGACCTGCGGCGGGGACGCCCGACTTGCCATCGAGCCTTTGATGAGGCGACGGCGATCCTCTGTGGTGATGCACTTCAACCGCTGGCCTTCTCGACCCTGGCCACTGAACTTCCCGCAACAACGGCTGGTGAGGCCTGTCGGGTGCTCGCCTTGGCCGCAGGGGCTGAGGCGTTGGTGGGCGGCCAGGCTGACGATCTCGCGGCTGAGCGGGGTTGGATCACCGACATCGCTGACCGACCAACGGTTGAACAGGTGGACTGGATGGAGCGGGTTCATCGACGGAAGACCGGCTGCCTGTTCCTGGCGGCACTCGACTTGGGCTGTCTGGCAGCAGACGGGACTCAGGCCCACCGGGATGCCCTGGCCGCCTACGGTCGTGCCTTTGGGCTGGCCTTCCAGATTGCCGATGACCTGCTGGACGCCGAGGGAACGGAGGCCGACATGGGCAAGCGGGTCGGGAAGGATGCCGATCGGGGCAAGCTGACCTTTCCCACGGTTCTCGGCAGCGTTGCCAGCCGTGAGCGGGCTGCTGAACTGACGGCAGAAGCTTGTGCGGCGATCGCTCCCTTCGGTGAACCTGCCGACAGCCTCATCGCCCTGGCCCGTTGGATTACCGCCCGCCGGAAGTGATCACGGCAGCAGTCTCTGCGATGGGTGGTCGCAGTACTATAACTGAATCGGGTACGATCTAGTCGGCCGAGGATTCAGCCGCCCCCCTTGGCGGGGGCATGGACGAGGAGGCTCACCGCCATGTCAGCATTACTCCCGACGATCGCATCGCCGCAGGACCTCCAAGGCCTGTCTTTGGAGCAACTTGAAGCATTGGCCGCCGAAATGCGACAGGCGCTTTGCAAAGTGGCGACCACGCGAACCGCCCACTTCGCTTCGAACCTCGGCGTTGTTGAGCTCTGCCTGGCACTGCACAGAGTCTTTGATTTCAGCCGCGACCGGCTGATCTGGGACACCGGCCATCAGATCTATCCCCACAAACTGATCACCGGACGGCATGCGGCATTTGACTCAATCCGCACCCGGGGCGGCCTGATGGGCTTTCCCAACCCCGCCGAGAGTCCCTACGACCTGTTCATGACCGGCCATGCTGGTTGCAGTGTGTCAGCGGCCCTCGGCCTGGCCAGCGGCGACAGCCTTCGGGGCGAGAACGACCGCCGCAGCGTCGCCGTGATCGGGGACGGCGCCCTGCCATCGGGCATTGTTTTTGAGGCACTCAACAACGCTGGATTTCTGAAGAAGCGGCTGATCATCATCCTCAATGACAACCGGATGTCGATCTGCCCGCGGGTGGGGGCGTTGGCCGAGTACCTCGATGTCATCCGCACGAACCCCTGGTACCGGGGCCTGCGGGACAAGGCCGGCGACCTGATGAAAGGTGTGCCGATGGTCGGTGAGTCGATGGAAAGGATGTTCGTCAACGTCAAAGACTCACTCAAGGCCACGCTCCACGGCGGCATGCTCTTTGAGGCGTTGGGGGTTCGCTACTTTGGGCCGGTCGAAGGGCATGCCCTTCCCAACCTCATCCGCTACCTTGAACTTGTGCGGGACGAAGAGGGGCCAATCCTGTTGCACGTGCTGACCGAAAAAGGCCATGGCTTCAAGCCGGCGGAAGCCGATCCGGTCTTCTTCCACACGCCCGCCCCCTTTGAGTGCGACGATGATGACTGCATCATCGCGGTCCGCAAGTCGTCGGTACGTGGCTATACCGATGCTGCCAGCGCGGCGATCAGCGACTGCATGCGACGCGACGAACGGGTCACGGTGATGACGGCGGCGATGTGTCAGGGCAACAAACTCGAAAAAGTTCGCGAAGAATTTCCCGAGCGGTTCTTCGACGTCGGCATCTGTGAATCGCATGCGGTAGCCTTTGCCGCCGGCCAGGCCAAGGCGGGCTGTCGGCCAATCGTCGACATCTACAGCACCTTCCTGCAGCGGTCTTACGACCAGATCTTCCAGGAGGTCTGCCTCCAGAACTTGCCGGTGGTCTTCATGCTCGACCGGGCTGGCCTGACCGGGCCGGATGGCCCGACGCATCACGGGCTGTTCGATCTTGGCTACCTGCGGCTCTTCCCGAATATGACCGTACTTTCCCCTGCCGATGAGTTCGATTTGACGGCCATGCTCGATTGGGCGATGGCTCAGGCGGGGCCGGTGGCCATTCGTTATCCAAAGGCCGTGCTCGAGACAGCGGTGCAGGACCGCTTTGGCACCGACCGTCGTCCGATCGAGAGGGGCTGCTGTGAACCGCTCTGTGACGGCCACGATGGTCTGATTGTGGGCTGTGGCAGCCTCGTCAGTAGTTGCCTGCAGGCCGCCGATCTCCTGCGGGAGGAGGGTCTTGAAGTCGGTGTGATCAACGCCCGATTCATCAAGCCGCTGGATCACCGGGAACTGCTTGAACGGATCGAAGCGGCCCCGTGGACCGTTTCCGTTGAAGAGCACGCGGGGCATGGCGGCTTCGGCTCCGCCCTGCTGGAGGCGGTCAATGACGGGGGGCTAACAAGTGGACCAATTACCCGGCTTGGCATCCCCGACCGATTCATCGAGCACGGCGACCGGGGTGAACTGCTGGCCGACTTGGGGCTGGACGCCGCAGGAATTGCCGCCACCTGCCGTCGACTGGCCGGTCGCGAGACGGCAGCGGCATGCTCGACTCCACTCCACGACTGACCGGGGTCCTCCAGAGGCGGTTCCCGCGGTTTTCCTCCCGCCTTCCCTCCAGGGCAGTTCAGATCCGATGGCAGCACCCCGTAAATCTGCCGGCGCACTGGATTCGGGACAGCCGCTCCAGCCACCCCTGGCCATTGCCATTGTCGGCCCGGAGGAGGTCCCCGGTATCGCCGAACTGGCACGGGGCATCGAACGACTGCTGACCGACCGCGGACATACCGTCTCGGTTCGCCTGGCTGTTCGCACCGCCTGGGAACCAGAGAGCCCGGACGCCACCCCTGAGAACATTGCCCAGAAGGCCGATCTGGTAATCGTACTGGGGGGAGACGGTTCGATTCTGCGCACCGCCCGCTGGATGGGATACCGGCAGACGCCCGTGCTGGGAGTGAACCTTGGCCGACTTGGCTTCCTGGCCGACTTCTCACCCGCCGAGATCGAGGGGGCGATTGCCGAGGTGATGGAGGGACGCTTCCGGCTGGTCGAACACATGATGTTCGAAACCGAAGTCATCCGCGACGATCAGGTGGTAGCGGCCGACCTTGGGCTCAACGAAACGTCGCTGCTGGCGGGCCCCCCTTTCGCGATGATCGAGATCGAGCTGTTTGTCGACGGTGAACTGGCCACGGTCTATCGGGGCGATGGCCTGATCATCAGCACCCCGGTCGGCTCCACAGCCTACAACTTGTCGGCCGGCGGCCCAATTGTGCGAAAATCACTCGAAGCATTCATTTTCACACCCCTCAACCCGCATACCCTCACAAATCGTACCGTCATCGATGCGGCCTCGCGGGAGTATTGCCTGGTGATACCAGCCCCCAACGAGGGATCGGCGTGTGTAGTCGATGGCCGGCTGTTGACCCTGCTTCAGCCAGGAGACCAGATCAGGGTCGCATTAGCGAAACCAAGATTTCACTTGATTGAAACCAGTCAGCACGGTTACTACTCAACTCTTCGTGACAAACTCGCCTGGGGTGGCGGCCTGAACCGGCCGGCAGCCCCTTCCCTTCCGGAGTCATCTTCATGACGCACCGGTCCACCCCAGCCATCGCCCTCTTGGGCAGCATGCTGAACCTCGCCTGGCTTGTCGGCGGAATGGTGTCAGCTGCTGAAACAGCAACAGCGGATCGCGGTGACCTGGTCCTGCGATATCAGTTCACCACAGGTGAGGCGGTTTCAACACAAGTGGCCCATCGTGCGGTAACCGAAACAACCATCAATGGCACCACCCAGTCGGTCGAAACAGCAACCGACTCGGTGAAGACCTGGCGGGTGACAGAGGTTGACTCCGATGGGCAGACAACCATCGAGCATCTTGTTGACAACGTCACCATGACCTCGCGAGCAAGTGGCCAGGAACAGACTCGTTGGGAAAGTGACAGCGCAGCTCCACCACCCGCGGGCTACGAGGGAGTGCGGCTGAGTCTGGGACGCCCGCTGTCGCGGCTGACCATCGACCAGTGCGGCCGGGTGTTGAAACGTCGGGATTTGTTTCCGAATCCCCCTTCGAATACAGGAGACTTGATGGTAGTCCCCCTGCCCGATGAGCCGGTCGGTGTTGGGAGCAGTTGGATAATCCCGGAGGAAATTGTTGTTGAGGTCCCCGGGGGGCCGCGACAGTCGATCCGCACCAGGCTGCGGTATGAAGTGGCCGCCATTCGCGACAAACGTGTACTGATCAACGTCGACACGACCGTGCTGACACCGGTCGATGATCCTCGTATCGAAGCCCGGTTGCTGGAACGAATTTGGGACGGCCAGATTGAGTTTGACGCTGCCGAGGGCCGGCTGATCAGTCGGTCTGCCAGCGTCGATCACCGCGTCGTTGGCTTCCATGGCCCCCAGTCGAGCGTGCGTTACAAAGCCAGCCGCGAGGAGCGACTCGTCGACCATTAAAGCACGCCTGATCGGAGTTCAACAGGCCGTCACGAAGCAGCCCTCGGCTATCCTGCACGCAGGACATCTTCAACGTGCCGAATAGCCTGCTCGACATCCCAGGTGGCATCAGCCAGCACGACATCAGCCTGCGTGGCCATCCATTTCCGCACAGCCTTCTCTGCTGCGATAACAGTCGAATGGCTCCGCCGGCCGAAATAACGGCCAATTTCCGTCAATGCCGCCCCGGTGTGCTTACGAGCCAGATACATCGCCAACATTCGTGGATGATTGACTGCCCGCGAGCGACGTGAATTCTGCAGATCATCAGTCCCCAGCCCGAAGGCCTTGCAGACTGCTTTCTCAACATCGGCCAAACGCAGGCTCCGGCTGCTCGACCGCACCAGATCGGCAAGTGATTCACGGGCCAGTTCAAGGGTCACCGGCACCCCCAGCATGTGGCTGGCAGCCTCAAGTCGATTGACACCTCCGATCAACTCTCGGGCATGCCGGGTAAGGTGATCGGCAAGGTAGCTGATTACCTCGTTGGGCAAATTGAGGCGGCGACGGGCGGCCAATCCAGCGACAATGCCTCTCCGGACGTCGTGGTCAGGGGGGAGAATCGCTGCCGTGATGCCACCGCGAAGTCTGCCAGTTAACTCACTCCCCAGCCCCGCAAGCCCTTCAACATCCCGATCGCTCGCAAAGATTATCTGCTTCCCAGCTCGGTGAAGGGTGTCGACCGTGCTCTGCAATTCGAGCAGGGTGGCACGCTTGCCAATGAAAAAATGGAGGTCATCAATTGCCAGCAGATCGACCGAACGGCAACTCCGCCGAAACCCCGGCAGGCCAGTACCACGCAGGGCCTGAAGAAAGTTGGTGGTGAACTGCTCAGCTGAGAGGACCAGCGTTGTAAGTTCAGGACGCTGCTCTCGGGCCTGACTGCAGATGGCTGCGAGGAGATGGCTCTTCCCGACACTCGTCGGGCCATACAGCAATACCGGTGAAATCTCACCCAGCCGACTCGTGGCGAGCTCGGCTGCCGCATAGGCCATTCGATTGCTCGCACCAACCACGAATTCATCCAGGCGGGCGGCTGGCTTCATTGGTCGCACGGGTTTTTGTTGGCTAGGCTGACGACCGCCCGAACTACTCACTCCGGCATTCCGAGAACGCCGAGCAGCCTTGTCCGGCCCGCTCCGACCCTGTCCTCCGCGCTGCGGCTGGTGCGCCGTTTCTGAGTCGGCAACAACAGGTTGGACCGCTCCAGCAGGAAGTGGCTGCCAATCGATCTCAACCGCCCCGCCACAGACCTTTTCTGCGACATCCCGGACATCACGGCCGAACGTTTTCTGAAGCCAATCACCCGTGAAGACAGAATCATGGAAAAGCCTGATGGCCCATCGCCCCCCCACCACCTGAGGGGACCGTGCATCGATTGTCAGGCATTCACCAAACCAGACGGCGAACCGTTCGCCCCCAAGCCGTTGTTGAAGGGCTGCGGCGATGGCTGTGCCGGTCTCACTGGGAACAGGCTCCGGCCCACTCGAACCGCCGGGAACGGCCCGTATGACTGCTTCCGTAGCGATCTCTGCAAGGCTCTGCGGGCCAGACCGAACGCTTCGGGGACGGCGAGCCAGCGGCCCACTTCGGCCACTCTTCTCCGCATCACGACCACGATCACGCGATTTCGCCACGTCCTGCGACACTCCATGTCCCGGGAAAGGGCCCGGCACCACTCCTTTATTTTCGGTGCATCGTGCCATCAGTCTGGCACGATGCCGACGGCCAGGCGACACGCGAAACCATCGCCATGTCTGACGATTCAGTAGCCTGCCGCCACCGCCCGGCGGCTGAGTATAGAAGTGCTAGCAGTGCTGTCAAACAACGCCCGGCTGGATCACCAGCAGATGCTGTTTTTCCTTTTGCGTGCGGCTACGAAAGCAGCAAGGTGAACCTTTGAGCTGGTGGAAATTCTGTGCGTTGAACCCATCCTCTTTCGGAGTTGTCCGACTCATTCCTCCCTCGTCATTGGCTTGGCACTGCTGTCGGTGGAGATCCGAGTCCACGGCCTGCCGCCCATCCGTGCGAGAAATCCCCTTGCCGCAAGAGCAGTCCTCGCTGATGGGAGATCAGTTTGCATATACTCAGTTCCAAAATTTGCTGCGTTCGTCCAGCAGCTGTCGCCTTGCAGCGGGCCCAGGATTTGTGGCATCAGATTCTCGCTTGGAATCATCTCAATGACGAAACTCTTCCAACGGCCAACAGCCTGCTGCCGGATGGTGTTCGCAGTGACGACTTGGGCGATAACGATCAACTGGCTTCATCAGGTTTCCGCCGAAAACCCAGAGCGGCTCACGCCTGACGATATCGTCATCGCCGAGCCATTACAGGTCCCGCTCTCTGCGGCCAAGCCACCAGTCGATCAGCCGGTACCCAAGAACGGAGCGGAACAGACGCCAAAGCAGCCGACTCCGCCAATGGCATCGGCTGGCGCAGCGAAAGTAGCTGAAAACGACACACCGACGCCCGTGCCGGCAGAGAAAAAAACTTCCTCGGACAGTCCGCCACCCTCTCCCCCAGCAGAGACCGCTGCAGCCTCCTCCACGCCAAAAAGTGGCTGGCTCGGGCTGACCGTTGACGACTCGCTTGTCACTGGCCGGCTGGTGATTGTTGAAGTGACGGACCCGAGCCCGGCGCACAGCGTCGGCTTGCGACCGCAGGATGTGCTCCTGGCGATTGACGGCGAACCGCTGCAAACCGCCGATCAGCTTGCGGCCGTACTCGCAGCGATTCCGCCCCAAAAGCAGGTACAGGCGCTCATTGGCCGAACCGATGGAGTGCAGGAAGTGACGATGACCGCCGGCCTGCGACCAGTTGCCACGCGGTCACCGACTCCTGTGGCCGTCACTCCATCACCTGCTGCAGAGCGCACCGATATGGCCCCACCGGCTACTTCTCGGTTCAGTAGCCCAGAGCAAGTGGCGAGTTCTAGGGCACCCGCCTCAGCCATTCCGCCAGGGACCACCGCGCCAGAGCCTGCGACCACCCTCCCCGCGACTAGCAGCCAGACTCCTGCTGGCATGGGAGTGGCCGGTTCACGGTTCGGTCAGCCAGACAAACGGTCCCCCGCAACCCTCCCTCCGCCACAAGCGTCGCCATTGCCATCGCTTTCCCCCGCCCAGCCGACAACCGCTCCTGGGCCTGCATCGGTATTCCAGGGGCGAACAGCTCTGGGCGTGCGAACTGTCGGCATCGACACCTCCATGCAGGCCCGCTACCGCCTTGCTGAACCGCAGGGGGCCTATGTGCTCGGAGTGATCGAGAGCCTGCCAGCCTCGCAGGCGGGCCTCCCGCCGGGAAGCGTCATTGTCGCTTTTGACAACCGACCGATTCGCTCGCCCGCTGACCTGAATCAATTGGTGACAGAGAGCCCACCGGGCCGCTTGATTTCGCTTGAGTATGTGCTGCCAGGCGGGGAGGCCAAGCGGGCCGAGATTGAGCTTCGAGCACTCGACCCAGCACTTGAGCGGGCATTGACCGGTGTCCCAGCCTCAGAGCCCCAGCAACCCCAAACCACTCCGCGTGTAACGCAGCGGCCGATTCCCGGAACTTTTCTAGAAATACCGTTCGACTCAACTGGGGCCACCCCTGCTTCTGAGGACGCCCGTCTGTTACGGCAGGAACTCGGCCTGTTGCGGGAAGAGGTGCTCCGGCTTCGCAGTCGTCTCGATCAGCTTGAGCACGATCAGCTACCGCAGGGTCGCGACCGGGGCGACATGCTGCGCTGACGTGAACGGACGTGCGGGCGTATCACCCTCTAGCGACGCAGCGTGGTCGATCGCGTGAGTGGGCAGCCCATCCAACGCTGCTTGCTCCCTCGAATCACGGCTCGTCGCCAACCACTCCAAGCCTCTCGTGTTCTGCTTCAAGGGACACGCAGGCTCCGGCAGGAAGGGCGGCGGCCCAGCGGGCTCTTCGCGATGCCTGCGGCCTGACGACCTGGTCACCCGGTCGTCGTCCACCCGTGGTGGCCCACTGTTGAGCATCGTCGCTGAGATGATTCAACAGCCGCTCGACCCCTGCCCGATGCTGTTCCAGCTGTTCCCGATCGAGTTGCGGCGGGATCTGGATCGCCCTGCTCACCACCGCCCGCGCACGACTGCCCGGCCTCGGGACGGCGAAACGATCCCACGTGCCCAGCCGCCAGGGCCGGTCATACCCAAGGCCCATCGCGACCAGCGGAATGCCGAGGCTGCTGGCCAAGAATACGCAGCCCGCCGCAAGCCGCCGACGGGGCCCGCGAGGGCCATCGGGCGTCATCGTCAGGTTGCCTGTTTCTGCCCGCTCCGAAAGCTCCCGGACTGCTGCCGATCCACCATGAAAACTACTGCCCCGAACCACGCCGAAGCCCATCATTCCGGCCACCCGCGCCAGAATATCGGCATCGAAGTGCCGCGAAAGCAGCATAGAGATGTTGCAGTGCCCACGAAGGTAAAGGGGAAGCAAGATGTTCTCGTGCCAGAAGACATAAATCTTCGCGCCCTGATAGGCAGGATGCACTGGATCAATTGACGGATCACCATATTCTGCACGAATTCGTAGTGTTGCCATCCACCGCCTCACAACAGCTGTAGAGGCCAAAGAAAGAGCGCCGATCGTCCGAGGTGATTGCAGTCTCATGGCAACGGCTGTTCAGCCGAAAGGTCTCCACCACAGGGCTTGAGAAGAGGACAGGCAGACAATCTGGACCTTCGGGAGCATCAGCGTGACGCATCAGTGAGGGGCCAGACACCGGAAAAGACCTCTTCGGCTGGACCTGTCATGAATACTGAGCCCCGCCCATCCCAGGTCAGTTCCAGATTGCCGCCGGGCAGTTCGGCCGTGATCGTCGCAGTAGTTCTTCCACTGAGCGCTCCGGCCACGCAAACCGCCGACGCGCCCGTTCCGCAGGCCTGTGTGATTCCAGTGCCACGTTCCCAGGTACGCACCCGGACCCGGTTGGCCTCCAGTCGCTGCACAAAGTGGACGTTGATCCGCCGGGGAAATAGCTCATGCCGTTCGACGAGCGGACCGACCTGCTCCAACGGTACGGCAGCTACGCTGTCACAGAACATGATCACATGCGGATTGCCCATCGAAACGCAGGTCATACGGGGGTCAAGTCCTGCTGCCTGCCACCAGTCAGCCTGGGACCCGAGCACCGTGGCTGGCACATCCACCAGCTGCCGCAGCCCTTCAGCCCGCGCTGGAATGGATTCTGGCTCGAGAAGCGGCTCGCCCATGTCGACCCGCACTTGGCTCGATCGCGGCCCCGTCGGCGTCACGCCGAGGGTCAGCACACCCCGTCCCGTCTCAATGGTCACCTCACCAGCTGGCACATAGCCTCGGGAGACAACCAGATGGCCGACACAACGAACGCCATTGCCGCACATTTCTGATTCACTGCCGTCAGCATTGAACATCCGCATGCGGGCAGCGGCAACGGCGGAAGGCTCCACCAGAATCAGCCCATCACCACCTACGCCACGATGGCGGTCAGCCACCCGCGGCGCGAGTGTCTCCGGAACAAAGACTGTCTGCTCGGCAAAGCGATCGATGTAGACATAGTCGTTACCCAGTCCGTGCATTTTGACAAACGCCAGTTCTTCACCTGATGCTTCAGCTGTCACGCAGACCTGTCTCCGTTATCCAGAGGCGCTATCCCGGACCATCAGCTCACACAGCCGTCGGCAGCCGGTCATTATTCACCCTGCGATATGTATCGTACGCCTGAAGGTCTTCTTGCTCTACCTACTCGTCACGACTGCCGGGGGAACTCCTTCGAACAGACACCAACCGTTCAAAGGCCCCGCGACAGGTCAGCCGGAGCATCATCCGGTCGACTGGCGAGTCGGCGGCCACGGCCATTCTCCTGCCGCTGCGACTGCAGCTTCTGGAGTGCCGCAGCCAGCGTTGGGAAGGCCTCAGTCGAGAGTTCGGGATCGCCCAGCGTGCCATCTACATGGAGCAGCAGGAACTGACCGCTCGCTCCCCCCAGCATCCGTTTCATTGCCGGCAGCTGAGTCTCAGCATCACCCATGATCGAACGAAATGTCATCCGCAGGTTCCCGTCGAGGTCGACTTCACCGTTGCCAACCAGGCTGATGGCATCGCCGGCAAGTTCAATCTCATCAAGGTAGGCATGGGGCCCCTCAATCCGGAACTGGACAAGGCTCGAACCAAAGGCATTGCGGTCAGGCGGCTTGATTCGCAAGACCTTCAACATTGCCACCACAAGTGGCAGTTCATAGATGTCGGCATCCCGAAGCCGCAGTTGGCCGTCACCCCTAAGCGAATGAGTACCAGTCCGCGTACCACTGACCTCAATAGAACCGAAAACCCGCCCTCGGTACCGGTGCGGCGTCCCTTGGCAGTCGCAGGCCAGCCGCTCGAGATTGGCATCGGAAACAGACGCCGCCACGGTAAAACCGCCCAGGCCAGAAGCAGATGCCATGCCATCAACCTCAAGCGTGCCCCCTGCCATGGCTGCTGACAGCCGCCGGGGTGGGCCACCATTACTCGCTGCAAGTGCCCCGAAACGTACTCCGGTCTGATCCATCGTCAACGGCCCACGGACCTGTGTCAGCTGCACACCCTGCCAAATCGCACTGTCGAGGTCGAGTTCCCCGGAAGCGTGCCAGGTCTGCCCATCCGTCTGTCCTGCAATCTTCAGCCCACCATGGACGTGATCAAGGGCAACACCGACATCAAGCCCTCCCTGCTCCATGTCGAGATGACAGTTCCATGAAGCAGCGCAGTGGCGACCGTTCGACTGCCCACTGCTTGCTCCCGGCTGGCGGTCAGTCGAATAGATATCAAGGCTCCCTTCCAACGCGAGGAGGCCTCGTGGTTCCACTGCAGCCACCGCCCGCTGCAGCCCAACCGGCAAGGCCCGCACGAGCTCATGATCAGCCCGGAATCGATTGGCCGATAGCTTCTCTAACGATACATGCCAGCTGCCATCGGGTAGAAAGCGACAGCGACCGTCGGCAGTCACGGTGGTCCGGGCATGGACACCACGCCAACCCTCTAGTTCGAGCAGTCCATCATTCCAGGTCAGATGTCCCTGGAGCTGTTCCAGCCGATAGGGAAACCAGACCGGCTCAATCGAGACAGTACCAGCGTGCGGCGTGGCTTGAAGCAAAACCTGCGTCTGCTGGGTGCCGACAACATGCCGGACGGTTGCCGAGAAATCGGCCTGCCCCCGGGGCCCAAGGTCATCCCAGAAGCGGGCAACGCCTACAGGAAGGGCCTCTCGGAGTTCCTGATCGAGTACCACCCGGCTGCCAGAGAGTTCGAGCGTCAGCAGATCACTGCCATCTTCCCCCGGGGAAAGCTGCCCCGAACAGTGCACCACGCCGGTGTCATTTCTGGCAGTGAGGCCACTCAGAGTCCATTCGCCCTCACGCATTCGAACTCGACCGCGGACCTTCGTAAGCGGATAGGGAAACCGCATGTAGCGGAGGCTGCAGTCGGTGAGCCGAACGTCAAGTGAGTTCGCATGCCCCTTTGACAGGGAGGGGTCGCGGTCGTGCCGAAAGCTAAAGTCAAAGGTCCCGGCTGCCCGCAACCGGCGCAGCACATCCGCTCCCTTGCCCGGCATGGCAGCCAACAGGCGATCATCAATCGGCATGTCGGTGCCCCGCACGTCGATGTGCCCGACCGATCCACCATCAACAATCCTGAGGCTGCCAGTCACCTGCACAGCGTTTCCCCCCGCCTGGCCGGTTAGATGCAACGAGACCAACCGATCATCCAGGATGACGGTACCAACAGTCCGGTCGAGCCGGTAAGGAAACCGGTAATGCGTGATCGCGACATTGCGACACCGCAGCGATACCTTGGGGGTGAAGCGACCGGCAGCACGACTGAGCTCAGCCCGCAGATCAACCTCTCCCTGCGGCAGCAGTTTCCGCCAGTGACCAGCCCACTCGGGTGGCAGAAACGGCTGCCACTGTCGTCCGACGACCAGTCGCTCAGCCTCGAGCAGGCAGTCAAAATCGGCTTGGTCGGTCCAGCCCCTCGTCTCCGCAGAGCCTCGAAAGAGAGTGGCGCCGGAACGAGCTGACGCGTTTGTGATGCTCACCCCGGTACGGTCGGCGGTGAATGAAGCAGTCATATCGGTAAGTGGGAAGGGCAGTCCCGAGTGGTCAAACCGGCCGTCTGCCAGACCACCGCTGACCTGAAAGGTTGCCGCCTGCAGATTGTTGAGGTCGCCAGCGGCAGTGGCGGTGAGATCCAACCGCATGCTCAGGCCCGCGGCTGCCTGCCGGTGCCAGTCTGCCGCGATGGAATCAGTTGGCAGTAATGCCGCCAGTCGAGGCTGAAAATCGAGTCCCTCGACAGCTGTCTCCACCCGAAACTGTCGCGTCGTCAGCGAGACCGCTCCGGTCAAGCTGAGCCGCTCTATCGTCTGACCGTCGAGGCTCACTTGAATTTGAGACCAGGCGACACCCGCCAAATCAGTAGCTGCAGGCTCGAGGTCGAGTCGTCCCTGCCTAAATGTTTCACGAAAACCTGTCTGAACATCTTCAAAAAGCAGGGTCGCTCCATCGACGCTGACCGGAAGGGCGGTGGCTGACGCTGGGCTACTGAACAGCGACTGCAAGTTCCAGGCCCCCTGTTCCGACCGGATCACCTGCAGGACCGGCCGGACAACCCGCACCGCAGTAATCGTGGGTGGCCCTAGAGCGAGGTCGGCCAGCGTGACGTCACAGGCGAGGTGGACTTCATCGATCCGCAAAAGCTGCTGCCAGGGCTCAGGCTGCAATGGGTCAGTCAGTGAGAGCCCATGCAGCACGATGCCACGGCCCTCCTCAAGAGTCGCCCCCTGCACCTCGACCTGTAACCCCGGAAAGCGTGCCGCCACCACCCGCTCGACACGGCCGCGAATTTCCTCGTTGATTCGGCTGGTACCAATGGCAGCGGCCGCTATCACAACTGCCACTGTGACCGGCACGGCCCAGCGGACGAGCGACCAGAGAAAGTTCGTGAAGCTGTTCACTGGTAGACGTTCCCCCAAATCGGCCGGAGGACCGGGAGGGTAGACGAACGGAACGGGGACGAAGGGACGCGGACGATAGAAAGGCCCAGCCATCTCGGTCAAGATGCCAATTCAGGACCCACTCAGCCAGTATTTCGCAGCCCGCGGGTTCCTGCTATAGTCCGCAGATTGCCGGTGTGGAGGAAATCATTCACCAACCTGAGGGAGTGTCTGTCGGGCGATCTCTGCCAAGTCACCGATCATTTCTGAAGAACTCCGTCCCTCCCGCAATTCGGTCTCAACTCATTCCCCCCTCTGCACGAAAGTGAACGTCTCATGCCTTCCGACCAGCCACCAGCCGCCGTTGGCAACAAGGCAATCTTCTGGGGTTGCTTCATCGCCTTAATCACGACGTCATTTGCGTTTTTCACACGCATGTATCTCTGTGACGTCAGATTCGGCGCTGATTTCGGCCTTGATAAGGTTGCCATTGGTGCCCTCAAAGGGGCGGGGGTCTGGCCGTTCGCAATTTCGATCATTCTGTTCAGCCTCGTGATCGACAAGATCGGTTATCGGATTGCGATGCTCTTCTCCTTCGCCTGCTACGCGGTCTACCTCGTCCTAGCTTGCCTCGCCTATGCGGCCATTCAGGGAGTTGAGGGGGCGGAAGTAGCCGCTGCTCAACAAAAAGGCCATGCGCTTCTGTACTGGGGGAGCATCGTGCTGGCATTGGGCAACGGAACGGTCGAAGCCTTCATCAATCC
>RFVE01000500.1 GCA_009922585.1 Planctomycetia bacterium | reverse complement strand
GGCGTTGAGGCGGTCTTTGCGGTTGACATCCAGGTGTCAAAGTTCAGCACAGCCCGCAGACGCTGGACAGCCGCAGCGTTCTGGTGGGCATCATCAAGAAGCTGACAAAGACTGATTGCCTCTGCACGACGAGACTCGGGCAAGACGCCAGCAACGGTTGACCAGGGAATGTCAAGTTGACGCTCGATGGTCTTCGCCAGCATGGCCTGTTCATCGCTGCGGTCAGCAGCAGGCATCTCAAGCACGGTGATTTCCTCGGGCGTAAGCATTTCCCGCCTGAGTTCCTGCATCGCCTGTCTGGCATCGCCAAGCATGTCGTCGAGGCGACCTTCTAGGATGGCAGCCCGTTCCTGCTCGGCCTGCAGAATCCAAAGCGGTGTGGTTCCCTCGCCGGTGAGGATCTGCTGGTATGTCAGATCCTGTATCTCGGCGAGTGCATCCTTCCATGCCGCCACGGTTGTGGGGCTGAAATCACCTTGTGATTCCAGCGTCTGGACCCTACGCAGTGCTGTGAACATTGGCTGGGCTGCTTCGATCAGCGGCATGCCATGCTGGTTGTGATCCATCTGGGCAGTTGGTGAGAAACTGGCGACGGATTGCTTGACAAATGAACGGCCTGCGGCTGCTGTATCAACGACTGCTCCTGGCATCTGGGAGAAGGCATAGAGCAGGCCAGTGATCACCATGCAGATTCCGAGAATGACCTCTTCGGTAAAAAGAACTCGACTTGGGTGGGTCAGTTCGTCGGTGACTTCAGCAATCGAGTTGTGATACGAATCGGTTGAATGCTTTCGGCTTCCCAGCCGCGAGGTGGCAAAAAACATGTCAGGGTCCTTTCAGACGGGAAAAGAGTTGGCTTGCTCATTTCAAATGAAATTTGCAGCTACATTTCGCTGATGGCCGCAACGTGCGGTCGCGAAAATCTTCCGTTGAAAACCCGAGCAGCACGCCCCTGACAGATGCTGTTCGGTCGGTTGCAAACTCTACGCTGTTGAGTCAGCGTCGGTTCACCTGATTTTTTTTAACACGCAGCTTTTCCGCTGCTAGGTCGCCAGTAATACCCTATGCGTTTCCGCAGGACAGTTGGTTGCGGAAGGGACCAAGCCGGTTCTTGTTTGGTGTGGCGAGTTGAGAAGGGCGTTCGGTGTTCAGCCTGCGCAGCCTGCCTCCGGCGGCTTTGGCCGAACCGCTGGCTTCCACGTCAGCTGGCATAGGCCGACTCAGTCGGCGTGCGGACGAGGTCATCGGCCAAGGGCCGGTGAGGCGGAATGCCGGCCGTCTCGAGGTGGCCGTGGTAGGCCCGCACTCCCTCCTCGGC
>RFVE01000499.1 GCA_009922585.1 Planctomycetia bacterium | reverse complement strand
CAGCCAGCGGCCTGCGGAGCCTTGGTCTTCAGGATGCTGCCGAGGTCTTCGTGTGGCCGGGCAATCACCTGGACACTGACCACCTCGCCGATCCGACCAGCTGCGGTTGCGCCAGCATCAGTAGCAGCTTTCACTGCCGCGACGTCACCGCTGACGAATGCCGTCACCAGTCCGCTGCCAACCTTGTCCCAGCCGAGGAAGGAGACGTTTGCCGCCTTCATCATCGCATCAACCGCCTCGACCAGGGTCACGAAACCCTTAGTTTCGATCATGCCGAGGGCTTCGATGTTCTTCGCCATCTTCTGCTCCGTGTCATTTCAAACGCACTGTCGCCGGAGTCGCCTCCGGTTTGACCGCGCCGGCACATGCCGGCCACAACGGTCGTCGATTGTCGGTTCATCCCTGAACGGGGTGTGAGGGTTATTGCCGGATCAACTCCACGCTGGTGGCATGGTCGAGGTCGGCAGCATTGCCCTCGTCGGTGTCGATGTGGACCTCGAGTTTGCTGGCGGCGTCGGCCCGCACCAGCAGGTCGCGGAAGACCGTGCTGCAGGGGCCGGCAATCGCCAGGCTCATCCGGTCGCCATTTTTCACGCCAAAGTGATCGGCATCGGCATGGCTCATGTGGACATGCCGCTCGGCGCGGATCACACCCTCCTGCAGTTCGATCGCTGCCGTCGGTGAAGGCGAGTTCGACCTGCGAGGCTGGTCGGGTGGGGCCAAGCACCCGGACCGTCGGCAGCATCCGCCGCTTTGGCCCGATGATCATCACGGTCTCTTCGGCAGCGTAGAAGCCGTCCTGATAGAGATCCTTTTGCGGCGTGAGGGTTCGGCCGGGGCCGAAAAGCTTTTCAACGTGCTCGTCAGTGAGGTGGCAGTGCCGGGCTGAGATGCTCACTACCAGTCTCGGGGCGAGGCTCTGACGTTCGCGGCTGGCCTGACTGGGGATGCCGGCCTGATTGGCGAGGACGATCTCGCGGACGATCCGTTCGACATCGCGGCGGCTAAGGGTGCTGGAAACCATTGGGGATGAGCAGGGTTTGAGGTGAGGGGGTTTGCTAGGCGGTGGGTGGCTGTGGTGCTGCAGCGTCATCTGCATCCGGTGGCAGATCGGCGATGATCAGCCGTGGGCCTGCTGCCGAGATGGTTTCCCGCCACTCAGGCGATAAGCCGCTGTCGGAAACAAAGACATCGACCGCCTCCAGCCCGGAGACGAGGGTGAGGCTCTTCCTGCCGAACTTGGAACTGTCGGCGACGACGATCACCTTGCCGCCAGCTTTCAGCATGGCCTGTTCGGTTTCGGCCAGCAGCAGTTGGGC
>RFVE01000498.1 GCA_009922585.1 Planctomycetia bacterium | reverse complement strand
TACCGGTTCGGCGGGAACCCGGGAGGGAGTCCCTGCAAACCGGCTGAAACTTGCTGATCAGTCGGTCATAAACTCCAGCAGTCGCTCGAACTCGTCCGGGTTGGCAAACGGAATCACAATCCGCCCGGCCCCCTTGCTATTGGCGTGAATCACCACCTTGGTGCCCAGGGCCCGGCGGAGTTCATTCTCGAGGGCGACAATCTGACTCGATCGTCGCGAGGCGGGCCGGCCCGGCTTTCGCTTGGGCTGACTGGCCGGGCCGGCCGCCACCGCCGTTGCTCCGTTCGCCGCTGGCGGCTCGGCGAAGTCGTCGGCCTCATCGGCCCGCAGAATCTCCTGCACTTCGCTTTCCACCGCCCGCACCGACAGCCCCTCGGCCACCACCCGGTCAGCCAGGGTCACCTGTTCATGCTCATCGCCCAGCGGCAGAAGGGCCCGGGCATGCCCCATCGACAACTTGCCGGCCCGCAGCTTCTGCTGCACCACCTCTGGCAACTCCAGTAACCGAATCAGGTTGGCCACCGTCGAGCGGTCAACCGACAGCCGTTTGGCCAGTTCTTCCTGGGTGCCACCCCAGGTGGAGAGATAGGTCTTGAAACTGGTTGCCTTCTCCAGCGGATCGAGGTCCCGTCGCTGCAGGTTCTCAACAATGGCAATCTCGGACATCTGCCGGTCGTCAACCTCAAGCACCCGCACCGGCACGGTCTCCCAACCCAGCCGCCGGGCGGCTGCCAGTCGCCGTTGGCCGGCGATCAGCTGATAGCGGTCAGCCTGCGATCGCACCACGATCGGTTGGACCAGACCATGCTCTTCCAGACTGCTGGCCAACTCGGCCAGGTCGGCGTCGGAGATTTCGCTGCGGGGCTGCCAGGGGTTGGGATCGATCACCGCAGCGGCAATCTCGCTCGCTGGCAGATCGGCTGCGGCCTGCTCAAGTTCGTCAGCCTTGTGCAGGATCAGTTGGGCTGCCGGTGACCGTGGCCGCTCGGCAGCCGGCTGGGTAGCCAGAGCGCCTGTGCCATCGGTCGGCGGCACAGCCTGGTCCATGCCGGCCCGGCCCAAGAGTGCCTCAAGTCCGCGTCCCAGCCGTCGTTCCCTACTCACAGTCGCGTACCTCCATGCACAGTTCTGTATAGGCCCTCGCTCCGGGTGAGCGTGGGGCATAGTCGAGCACGCTGAGGGCGTGGCTCGGTGCCTCCGACACGTTGACATCCCGGGGGATCACAGTGTCGAAGACAATCTCTCCAAAAAAATCACGTACCTCGTGTTCGACTTCGCTCGTCAGTTCAAGACTGGCGTCGTGCATCGTCAGCACGATGCC
>RFVE01000497.1 GCA_009922585.1 Planctomycetia bacterium | reverse complement strand
CGACATCTATTTCAAGCCGGGCACCTTCGCCGGTGGCCTCAGCCCGGGTGACGAAGCCCTGGCAAACATCACCACTGCCGGCGACCAGACAGCCCCAGCCCTGGCCGTCGATCGCACCACCGGCGACCTGCTGGTCGCTTGGCGGGGGCCCGATCCAACAGCCGGACCCAGTGAGGAAGAGCCGGCTGCAGCCATTCTGATGAACCTGTTCCGCAACACGCCCGATCAGCTAACCACTGGTGAACTGAAGGTCAACGCCGGTGACTACAGCGACCTGGCCAATCCGGCTGCCGCCTTCAGTGCCAACGGCCAGCTCACCGTGGCCTGGCAGACCGAAGGAGGCATGGGCACCGGCTCTGATATTGCTGCCCGGCGATTCCTGCTCGATCGGGGGCCGTTCACGGTGGCGCCGATCGCCACCGACACCGCAGCTGCCGACGCCGACCTGATCCTCAACCAGACGACCGCTGAGCCGCAGCGGCAGCCGGCCATTGGCAGCGATGCCAGCGGCAATCTGTTCGCGGTCTGGCAAACCCAGGGTCAGGACGGCTTCAGCTGGGCGATTTTCGGCCGCAGGCTCGACGCCGCTGCTGGACCGAACGGCACGCTCGGTGCTGAGTTCCTGGTCAACACCAGCATTCAATTCGGGCCTCAGATCGCCCCCGCCATCAGCGTCAGCCCGGTGGGTCGCAGCGTGGTTGGCTGGATCGGCCCGGATGTGCCCGAGACCGCTGAGGAGGGCGAGGGCGGCCACCCGCCGGCCGTGCATGCCAAGATTTTCGCCGACACCGGCGGCAGCCCGGTCAGTGAGGAACTGCTGCTGACGACTTACAGTGGCCTCGAAGACGCCCCGCTGGCAGCGGTGGCCGATGCCGCCGGGAACTACGTGGTGGTCTGGCAGAGCTGGGAGGACGACGGCGACAGCAGTGACTTCGGCATCTACGCCAAGCGGTTCCAGGCCGACGGTCGCTGGATCGATACCAACGAGAACGGCCTCGACGATGACGCTGTGCTGGTCAACACCCAGACGGCCGGCCGACAGGCCAGTCCTGCCGTGGCGATGGACCAGGCCGGCAACTTCGTTGTGATCTGGCAGACGGTCAACCCCGACGTCTCCGGCACCAGCTTGGTCGCCCGCCGCTACGACGCCTCTGCCAAGACCTGGATCGACGACGTCGAATTTGTTGTCACCGACACCGGTCTGGTCGGACCGGCCGAGCCGGCAGCGGCGGTCGATGAACAGGGTCGGGTAACCGCAGTCTGGACCGCCTCAGATGAAGACCTGGCCACGCCCGAACTGGAAGGGACTGGCATCTTTGCC
>RFVE01000496.1 GCA_009922585.1 Planctomycetia bacterium | reverse complement strand
CACGACACGTCGCGGATTGCCTGGGCGAAGCTGCTATCACGGGTGGGTGAGGCGTTTCCGTTGGCGTGTCCCAACTGTGGTGGCGAAATCCGGCTGATCAGCTTTATCACCGAAACGGGGGCCGATTCGGAAAATCCTGACGCATCTGGGTGAACCGCTGGATCCACCACATGTGTCGCCAGCCCGGGGGCCGCCTGTCGACTGGGGTGAGCTGGTGCAGTCCCAGGGTGCTGGGGAGTTCGAGCAACCATCACCGGATGATCTGCCCATGATCGACATTCTCCACCGCTGAGAGCAGGTGCCATTCCTTCGCGACGCTCGCTCCTGTTGCCGCATTGAAGGCGATGAGGAAGCGGTTTGCGTTGATGGCAAACTTCTCCGCGTGAGCCCGCTCTTTCTCACCTTTTTCTGCCGTTTACGAGGCGGATGAGTCCGCGACTTGCCCGCAAAAGGGAGCATCAGCCAACTGTTCGGCTGCTGCCGACGGGCGAGATGCTTGCGAAAGTGCCGTTGACCGTCCTAACCTCACCTCGTCACACGCGATCCAAGCGTCCTGCTTCCCGCTCCCGCGAGAGCCACATGCCGGGCGTGATGATTTCGAGCCCGTAGAATCGGCTTCCAATAACGCGGCGGAAATCTACTCGGTCAAGCGTGAGCAGCACATCCGCCGAAGCCAAAGCACCGAAGAGAATTGGCCGGTCCTTCTCCACAGGAAATACGGCAGGCTTGTCAATCGTCAAAACATCGTCGACGATCAAAAGTTGGCTCCTGAGTTGGAGCCACGTTGCAGTGGCTTGTGGCGGAAACTCCGCGAGATTGCGGACCGTCTCGGTGATGGCATAGGGCGTGGTAACCAATCGCCACAAATGTGATTCTGCCAGGCGAAAAACGGCTCGGGAGGCGCCCTCCGCTGATGCCGCCCCGGCAATCATGACGCTGGAATCGAGAAACAGCCTCACTGCTGCTCCCGGACCCGTCGCAGATCCGCCTCATCTTCCTCGATCCAGCGGGACATCTCATCCGCCGAAAACACGCGGGGCTCCGGCGGCATCGCTCCTTCGGCGCGAAGCCGTGAAGCCAGGAAGAGCATCAGTTCCTGCTTCTCGGCAGGCGAGAGTGAGACGGCTGCGGCCTCGATATCGGCAAGGGTCACCATAAAAAATGAGTTTATGCCCATGGCCGATGATCTGCAAACACTTGCGAAATGCCAGCGAGGGGGCCGGGAAAAAGTGTCAGGACTTTTTTTGAGCAGCACCGCGGCTGGCTATGCGGACCGGTGCTGTGTCGCGGCCAGCGACAAGGAAAAGAGTCCTGACACCTTTTTCG
>RFVE01000495.1 GCA_009922585.1 Planctomycetia bacterium | reverse complement strand
ACTTCCATCGCACACTCGGGATGGACCAACACCCGCACTCCTGGCAGGTTTGCCCGCATGGCGTCGACATGCTCCGGACGGAACATCGCATGCACGCTGCAGTGTCCCTGCCAGAGAATCACCCGGCTCTGCTCAAGTGTGGCGGCATCGTTACCACCCAGCCTCGGCTGATGGGGGTTCCAGACGCACATCTCTTCCAGCGGCACACCCATCGCCCGCGCAGTGTTGCGGCCAAGGTGCTGATCGGGAAAGAAGAGCACCCGCTTGGTCTTGGCAAAGGCCCACTCCAGCACGGCCCGGGCATTACTTGAGGTGCAGACGATGCCGCCATGCCGGCCGCAGAAGGCCTTCAGACTGGCGGCGGAGTTGATGTAGGTCACCGGGGTGATGTCGGCGGTATCAATCACCTCACCAAGATCGGCCCAGGCATCCTCAACCTGCTCGATCGCCGCCATGTCGGCCATCGAGCAGCCGGCGGCGAGATCGGGCAACACGACAGTCACTCGCCGACCGTCACGGCTGGCCACCTGCTCGGGCCGATTGACCAGAATATCGGCGGTTTCGGCCATGAAATGGACGCCGCAGAAGGCAATCGCCTCGCAGTCGGCCCGTTCGGCGGCCATTTTCGAGAGCTGATAGCTGTCACCCCGCAGGTCGGCATGGGCGATCACCCCGTCCTGCTGGTAGTGATGGCCGAGAATCAGCAGCCGCGGGCCCATCCGCTGCCGAACAGCCTCAATGCGGGCTGCAAGGGTCGCGTCATCAAGTTCCCGGTAGGCCGGCAGAGGGCTGGCGGAAACTGGTTCAGCGATGGTTGAATGGGATGTGCTCATTGAATCCATTATAGGCCGCAATGAGGGTCCCTGTGCGGCGGCAGCAGGCCGCCTTATACTGCTGCCCCGGTGTGGCATTTCGCCGCACAGACCGACATCACTTGATGGCGGCACCACGAATCACCCCATTCCGCAACAGGGAAGGCTGGCAACGCCCGATGGCAAAAAAAACAGCGAAGAAAGTGGCAAAGAAGAAAACCGCAACAGCGAAGAAAGCCGTCAAAAAGGTTGCCAAGAAAGCGGCTTCCGCCAAGGAAGCCCCCGCGAAGGAGAAGGCTGCCAAGAAGGTGGTGAAAAAGGTTGCCAACACGACGCCCGAGCTTTCCGTAAAGCGAGTTGGCTCACCAAAATCGGCGGCAGGATGCCGCCAATGAACACCAGCAGAAGCGTGCGAACCTCGGCTTCGCATGCTTCTGCCCCAAGGAAAGTCGGGCACGATGCCCGAGCTTTCCGTAAAGCGAGTTGGCTCACCAAAATCGGCGGCAGGATGCCGCCAATGA
>RFVE01000494.1 GCA_009922585.1 Planctomycetia bacterium | reverse complement strand
GGCCAGCCGCTGATCAAGGTCGATCCGGGGGCGTAACCCAAATGGGGCCACAGCCGGCCTGCCGTGAGGCTGGCCCGAGCGCCACCTCAATCGTGGCCTGCCGCCCAACCAGCAAGCCCTGGTAGCTTGCCCAACCCATCCAGCAGCAGCCATGTTCAACCGCATCCTGATTGCCAACCGTGGAGAGATCGCCTTGCGGGTGATCCGTGCCTGCCGCGAACTCGGCATCGAAACGGTCGCCATCTACAGCGAGGCCGATCGAGACGCTCCCTACCTCAATCTGGCCGACGAGGCGATCTGCGTCGGACCGGCCCGGGCGGCTGATAGCTACCTGCGGATCGACCGCGTGATCAGCGCCGCTGAAATCGGCAACGTGCAGGCGATTCACCCTGGCTACGGGTTTCTGTCAGAGAACTCGCACTTTGCCGAAGTCTGCCGCTCGTGCGACATCGGCTTCATCGGCCCCACCCCTGAAGCGATGGAACGGGTGGGTGACAAGAACTCGGCCCGGGCCCTCGCCCGTGAGGCCAAGGTGCCGACCGTCCCCGGCAGTGCCGGCCTGCTCTCTGGCGAACAGGAGGCAATCAAGGTTGCCAAAGAGATCGGCTTTCCCGTCCTGCTGAAGGCGACCGCCGGCGGTGGCGGCAAGGGCATGCGGGTGGCTGCCAACGACCTTGCCCTCTCCACCGCCTGGCAGCAGGCCTCGGCCGAGGCCCAGGCCGCTTTCGGGAATGCTGGCATCTACATCGAAAAATATGTCGAGAAGCCCCGGCATGTGGAGATTCAGGTGCTTGGCGACCAGCACGGCACCATGCTGCACCTCTGGGAACGCGACTGCTCAACCCAGCGGCGGCACCAGAAACTGATCGAAGAGAGCCCTTCGCCGAGGCTCCCCCAAGAGACCCGCGAGGCGATGGCTGCCGCTGCAGTCCGGCTGGCCAAGGCGGCCGGCTACTACTCCGCCGGTACGGTCGAGTTCATCGTCGATCAGGACAACAACTTTTATTTCATTGAGATCAATGCCCGCATCCAGGTCGAGCACCCGGTCACCGAGATGGTCACCGGCATCGACCTCGTCAAAGCCCAGATCCGCATCGCCGCCGGTGAGAAGCTCTCGCTGACGCAGGACGATATCGTTCCCCACGGCCACGCAATTGAATGCCGGATCAATGCCGAAGACCCGGCTGCCAACTTCCGGCCCTGCCCTGGCCGAATTGACCAACTGATCGCCCCCGGTGGCTTCGGCGTGCGGTTCGATTCCCACGTGGCGGCCGGCTATGTCGTGCCCCCTCACTACGACTCGCTGATCGGCAAGCTGATCGTCCATCAGCCAACCCGCGGCGA
>RFVE01000493.1 GCA_009922585.1 Planctomycetia bacterium | reverse complement strand
CATGCGAAGGTGTCGACGCTCGCCTACATGGCGGATGACCCGGCAACGGCAGATCTCCTCTTGGAGATGGAGGATGGTGCAGGGGGCTTCCGCACCGTCAAGAATGCCTGGATCTCATACCTCACGCAGGGACGCGGGCCTCAGTCGGGTGAAGGAATCGGGCCGTTGACGGTGGGATATGGAGCCCGCACCGATCCTTCAGAGCCAAGCGACAAAATCGGCCCGGAATATACCTTTGGACTCCGCCTCAGGGAGTCGTTTAATGGGCCAATCCTGATCATCAAGACTGCGTGGGGGGGCAAGTCGCTGCACACCGACTTTCGTCCGCCCTCGGCCGGACCGCACGAACTGAATAGCCAGGAAAAAGCGGCGATCGCGAAACGGGGACTTGATCTTGAGCATGAGACAGCGGCCCGCCGCGACCGGAGCGGGGAGTCATACCGACAGATGATGGCCCATGTGCGAAAGGTGCTGGCGGATCCAGGGCGCGTGGTGCCTGATTATGACGCCAGGCAAGGCTACGAGCTGGCCGGATTTGTCTGGTTTCAGGGCTGGAACGACATGGTTGACGGCAGCGTCTATCCAATGCGCGGCAGTCCGGGCAGTTACGATGCTTACAGCCAACTCCTCGCCACGTTCATCCGAGATGTCCGCCGCGAGCTTGAGGCACCGCACCTACCCTTTGTGATTGGCGTGATGGGGACCAATGGACCAATCGAGAATCTCGAGCCCAGGTACCAGACAATCCACGCTGAGTTTCGTCGGGCCATGGCGGCTCCAGCAGCACTGCCAGCGTTTCGGGGAGACGTGATCGCCGTCCAGACAGCCCCGTTCTGGGACATGCGACTGGATGCCGTAGCCAAGCAGCGGGACAGGCTCAATGCCCGTAAACGGTCGCTCGAGCAATTGGTCGAAAGAGGTGATGCCAGCCAAGCTGCCATAGCCGAAGCGGTTGCAGAGATTACCGATGCACTTGCGTCACCCGAAATTCAAGGGCTCTGGAATCGCGGCGGTTCGAATGCTGCATACCACTACTTCGGCTGCGGTAAGACGATGGCACTCATCGGCAGAGCCTTTGCCGACGGGCTTCTTGCGATCAGCCCTGAGCTCGAATGAAACCGAGGGCAGCACGCAAATCAGCGACACCCATACCGCCGGCGAAGCCAATCGGCCAGCCACCAGACCAAAAGAAATCAGTCTCCCGCCGAATCTGCTCGGCGAGCCTGAATGATGCGAGGGAGGCCGGCGGCATCGGGCAGTGTCGGCTCAGTGATCAGCCCCTGCGTCTCGGTCACGAGCTGTTCGGCGGCAGCGGCCGTGGCAGGCCCCACCTCAATCAACAGCCAGCC
>RFVE01000492.1 GCA_009922585.1 Planctomycetia bacterium | reverse complement strand
ACTTGTCGCTGACGTTGAAGCGGGCCCTGCATTTGGTGCAGACGACAGAGATGGCCATGCGGTTGGTCCCGCGAGAACAAAACGATTCCGGGCGAATTTGCGGTGTAGAGTAGAGAGGAGTCAAAGGCCGCTCAAGCCGCGGCCGCGGTCCTGCTGGTTGCCCGAAAGCCCGATGACGCACTCTACCACCATCACGTTTTCCTGCCCGAACGGCCACCGCATCAGCGTGCCGGTTGGGCTGGCCGGGAAGACCGGCACCTGCTCGAAGTGCGGCGTCAGGGTGACGATTCCGGCCGAGCCCCAGCAGACCGACGAGCCCCCCGGGTCAGCGATTGTGAGCGACCTGTCGGGGACAGCGATCTCGTCGGCCGATCTGTTGGGTGACGCGGTTGAGCCGACCTCTCCGCTGGCCGCGGCTCTCGAGCCGGCCACCGGAACGGCAGCCGAAAGCCCGACCGCCCGGCTGATTGCCCGGCTCTGGCAAGAGCGGGCCCATGGGGGCGAGGTTGAACTGCACCTCTCCGGCAGTTCGCGACCGATTCTGCCGCAGTTTTTTGAGCGGGACTGGTCGCAGGGCAGTCATGCGTTGTTTGCCCGGCAGGAGCCTGACGGCACGATTACGCTCGAGGCGGTGGCCTGGGAGTCGATTCAGCGGGTGGTCGTCCGCAAGGTGCAGGGGCTGCCTGACGGCATGTTTCTGGACGAGGGCGAAAGCTGAAGCCAGGCCGGCCGAACGAGCCGGTTACTGGTCGTCGTCCAGATCGCCCTCGGTGATCATGGTGAAGCCCTTCTGGCCGAGGGTCTCGAGGCCCATCTCGGTGTTATCAACCATCAGGGCCACCACCGGCCGGCCCCGCGGCCGCATCAGCACCGGGTAGGCCTGGATGATATTTATCTCAGCCTGCAGGAGCGCCGTACAGATTCGCACCAGCGGCTGCGGGTCGTCGGGCAGTTCCACGCCGATCAGGTCACTCTCGATGATCGCCAGGCCCGCCCGCTCGAGAATTTCACGGCCCTGCTCGGGATGGCTGAGCAGAAACCGGACGAACGCACACTCGCCGGCATCGCTGATCGAGAGGGCGACGATCCGCACCCGGGTGCCGGCGAACCGGCGGACGAGTTCCAGCAGTTGCCCGACCCGGTTCTCCAGAAAGACCGTGAACTGCCGGAGTGTCGGCCAATTCCTGCCGCGGGCGGTCGCAAACCCAACCGCCGACCCTTCGCCCGCATCGCCGAAACTCATGTTGTCTCCACAGTCGTTGACGGGTGCCGAACCCCTCGCAGAATAGGGGCTGCCGCTACCGGCGGTCAACTTTGTGTCGGCTCAGTTCAGTCCCGTCGTTCCTTCTC
>RFVE01000491.1 GCA_009922585.1 Planctomycetia bacterium | reverse complement strand
CCGGCCTCGTACCAGCCGACCGACCCGTCGGCAAAGGTCACCTGCAGGTTCCCGTAGTTGTACATGCCCGGCACCAACTCGTCGGACAGCCGGGCCCCGATCGCCGAGACCCGCACCGGCTTGGACTGGGTCATCTGGCACATGACGTCGACGTAGTGCACGCCGCAGTCGACGATCGGCGACATCGACGCCATCAACGCCTGATGGGTCTTCCACATGTCGCCCGAGGCCTGCTGATTAAGGTTCATCCGCATCACCAGCGGTTTGCCGAGCGTCTGTGCGACCTCAATGAACCGCTTCCAGGTGGGGTGGACTCGCAGGATGTATCCAATCACCAGCTTGCGGTTCGCCGCTTTGGCGGCCTGCACAACTCGTTCAGCATCAGCGACGGTGACCGCGATCGGCTTTTCCAGAAACACATGACAGCCCGCCTTGAATGCCGCGATGGTGTATTCGGCATGGGTATCGGGATAGGTGTTGATCGAAACCGCATCAGGCTGCGTGGCCTGCAGGGCCTCGTGATAGTCGGAGAACTGCGGATAGTCGGCCCCGACCGCGTCGAGCAGGTTCCGCCGTGACGCCTCTCCACGGGCCACAATGCCGACAATTTCGAAGCCGGGCATTGCGTGGTACGCCTTGGCGTGGGAGATCCCCATGTGCCCACAACCAACTACTAGAATTTTCACAGAATCCGCCATAATTGTTGTCGCTCCTAGTCATCAAGTACCCGCCATCGGATCCGCCGCTGAAATCTTAGCAGACTGGAAAAAAAGGCTGCTGTCAGAGAAAACGACGTCCCCTACCGAGAAACCTGTCGACGTTTTTCGGCGATCCAAACAGGGACTGCTCGCCGCCGGTTGCTCCAGCACCCATTGTGTGAAGCCTCAAGGACCACCGTCATGTCCACCGCCGTTGTCAATTTTGCATCCGATCGCGGCTCGGTCGAACTTCGTGAGGTATCCGTCCCGGACATCGGGCCGGACGACGTGCTGCTGGAGGTCGCCAACGTCGGCGTCTGCGGCAGTGACCTCCATCAGTGGACCGGCGACCATTCCTGGCCGGTCAACTATCCGGTGGTACTTGGCCACGAGTTTGGTGGCACGATTGTCGCAGCCGGTGACAGCGTGACCGGCTGGAACGAAGGCGACCGCGTGGTGAGTGAAACCGCAGCCATCATCGACCCCGACAGCCCAATGACCCGCCGTGGGCTCTACAACCTCGACCCCAGCCGCAAGGGATTTGGCTATGGTGTCAACGGCGCTATGACACGGTTCGTCCGTGTGCCGGCACGCATTCTCCACCGCCTGCCGAACGGCCTGTCCTTCGAACAGGCCTGCCTGACCGAGCCCTGCTGCGTCGCCTATTC